>RFTR01000100.1:6908-7327 GCA_009923345.1 Betaproteobacteria bacterium | reverse complement strand
CCGATAAAGAAATGCACCTGAGTGGGTTGACCGCTCTTAGGTACGTCTTTGTAATCGAATCCCCAAGCATAATCTAATCCTATCAAACCAAACATTGGCATAGCGCTTGGCTATCTCTTTCAAAGCGGGGCCAACCACTTTTCTATCGGAGTGGTGGCAAGACATGCAGTTCTTAGAGGTTGCCAATGCCATATCGGCCCAGCTTGAAGAAGCAAGGAAGGCACTGGCAAGCAAGAACAAAAATGCAATTTTTCGCACGCGCAAATGCATAGCTATCCAATCAATAGTCGTCTAAAACAGCGCCTTTGCTGGCGCTAGAAGCGTTGAAGGCAAATTTGGCTTGCACACCACGGTTGTAACGCGGAGCAGGAGCCTTCCAGCCCACTTTGCGCTGGGCCAATTCGGCGTCTGTCACATTC
>RFTR01000100.1:0-6878 GCA_009923345.1 Betaproteobacteria bacterium | reverse complement strand
AGACTCCTCCACCACTTTTCCCTCACTTTCTACCCGCCCACTTTCAACACCATGACCACTATCCGCCAAAACGATCTGATCGAATCCGTCGCCGCTGCCTTGCAGTACATCAGCTATTACCACCCTGCCGACTACATTTCGCATTTGGCCAGCGCCTATGCACGTGAGCAAAGCCCTGCAGCCAAAGACGCGATTGCACAAATCTTGACCAACAGCAAGATGAGCGCGACGGGCCATCGCCCTATGTGCCAAGACACTGGCATCGTCAACGTGTTTTTAAAAGTTGGTATGGACGTGCGTTTCGAAGGTTTTTCTGCGGGCTTAGAAGACGCCATCAACGAAGGTGTGCGCCGTGGCTACAACCACCCTGACAACACTTTGCGCGCGTCGGTCGTGGACGACCCCCAGTTCGCCCGTAAAAACACCAAAGACAACACGCCTGCCGTGATCTTCACGCAAATCGTGCCTGGCAATACCTTGGACATCATCGTCGCAGCCAAAGGCGGCGGCAGCGAAAACAAATCCAAGATGATCATGTTGAACCCCAGCGACAGCGTGGTCGATTGGGTGCTCAAAACCGTCCCCACCATGGGCGCGGGCTGGTGCCCACCAGGTATGTTGGGCATTGGCATTGGCGGCACCGCAGAAAAAGCGGTCTTGCTTGCCAAAGAAAGTTTGATGGACGATCTAGATATGTACCAACTGCTAGAGAAATCTAGCAAAGGCGGTGCGATGACGCAGGTCGAAGACTTGCGCTTGGAGCTCTATCACAAGGTCAACGCTTTGGGCATTGGCGCGCAAGGCTTGGGCGGTTTAACAACCGTGCTCGATGTCAAGATCAAGATGTACCCCACACACGCTGCCAGCAAGCCAGTCGCCATGATTCCCAATTGCGCCGCGACTCGCCACGCACACTTCGTGATGGATGGCTCTGGTCCAGTGTATTTAGACCCTCCATCCCTCGACCTCTGGCCCAACGTGAATTGGACAGCAGACACACAAAAGAGCAAGCGGGTGGATCTCAACACCTTGACCAAAGCAGAAGTCGCGAGTTGGAAACCCGGCCAAACGCTTTTGCTCAACGGCAAGATGCTCACCGGACGTGACGCTGCACACAAGCGCATTCAAGACATGTTGGCCAAGGGCGAGAAGTTACCCGTCGACTTCACCAACCGCGTGATCTATTACGTGGGCCCTGTCGATCCCGTCGGCAATGAAGCTGTCGGCCCCGCAGGACCTACAACTTCCACCCGCATGGACAAATTTACCGAGATGATGCTGGCGCAAACTGGTTTGATCTCTATGGTCGGTAAAGCCGAACGCGGCCCCACTGCCATCGACGCTATCAAGAAACACCAATCGGCCTATTTGATGGCAGTAGGTGGCGCTGCCTATTTGGTTTCCAAAGCGATTAAGCACGCAAAGGTGGTGGGTTTTGAGGATCTCGGCATGGAAGCCATTTACGAATTTGATGTGGTTGACATGCCAGTAACGGTGGCTGTTGATTCAGGGGGTACCAGCGCGCACATCACTGGACCTGCCGAATGGCAGAAACGTATTGCCACTGGTGAATTCAAAGGGATTGGCGTGACTGCTGGCTAATCTGCCTAATCTGAATGAGGCATCAAAAATAAAAGCGCCCTAGGCGCTTTTATTTTTTAGCGAACACAAGTTTTACTTAATGCAAGTGGCGGGGCTTACGTCCGCCGTGACCGCCATGACCGTTACCGCCAGACCCACGCGGTGGGCGCCCCAAATCTAATGATTTGACCAAATCATCAAATCGCTCTGCAAATAATTTGTCGATCTCATTGACGACCCCACCGAGTTCAGCTCCATCAAAATGGCGCTCCATCAAATGAATCACATCGTTGATCAACAAATCGCGTTGCGCTTGCATGATGTCAGCAGGCGTTGGACCTACAAAAAGCATGACGAAATCGTCGCGTGACTCTTCGCCACGTGCTTCATCTTCGTCATCAAAATCATTGTCGTAGAAGGTAACTTCAATGGCTGAACCTGCTGCGGTGAGTTCGTTCAGATTCATGCACATTTCGTCCAAGCTTTGGCGAAAGTCATCGTCGCCAGGAACCGTCCAGCACATTTGCAGGGCATGCTCTTGCGCATCGAATCGAATGCCAGGTTCTTCGGGGTAGCTGCTGACTGCGCCGTCTTGTAATGAGAGGGCTCCAGCGTATTTCCAGAGGGGGCGCAAAGCATCTTGCAGTTGGTCCATGCCCACGTCGTCTCGGAGGGGGACTTCTCCGTGTACGTGAATTTCATACGCGGCGTTGTAACGTGCCATGACGAAACTCCTTCTAAATTGGTGCCCGAGACCGGAATCGAACCGGTACGCCCCTTGCGGAAAGCGAGAGATTTTAAGTCTCTTGTGTCTACCTATTTCACCACCCGGGCGGTGTCTTTGCGTTTGCGGATTTTACGCCACCCTTTTGTCTCACTTTATTTGCATAAATATTGGTGCGCTAATGACGAAAAGCTAGGTTTTACAAATAGTGCTTAAACATTGAGTGCTTTTTGTATGAAGTGCTTGTTGACACGCGATTTAGGACACTTGCCTGAAGGCAAATCAAACCATGAGTGCACATCTTCTTCCAAACCTACGCCATGCATGTAGTTATAGAGCGCCTTCTTAAGGCCTAATCCCAGACTATCGTGGTCCGTTCCAGTTGGGTCGATAAAAGCCACGTCATTTTTGGCAAAACTAACTTCTGGCAAAGGCACCAATTGCACGCCGTATGCCGCGGGGTCTTTGCCTACCGGTGAATGGACAGTGCAAGTGAACCGATGGAAAAACCCACTTTGAATACAGCCGTTCTCAAACAACTGCCGCACATATTCCAATGCATCCACCGTGTCTTGCAGCGTTTGGGTGGGAAAACCGTACATCAAATAGGCGTGCACTAAGATGCCAGCGTCCGCAAAACCTTTGGTCACGCGCGCCACTTGCTCGACCGTGACGCCCTTTTGCATCAGTTCTAACAATCGATCAGACGCTACTTCAAGGCCACCGGACATCGCGATGCACCCGCTTTCAGCCAACAGCTCCGCTAAGTCTGGGGTGAAGGTTTTCTCGAATCGGATATTGCCCCACCATGTCACCTGCAATTTGCGTCGAATAATTTCTCTCGCCAAGGCTTTCAATGCTTTGGGTGGCGCAGCTTCATCCACAAAATGAAATCCTGTTTGGCCGGTTTCAGCGACGATGCGTTCCATACGATCGACCAGCGTCGAGGCGGAAGCAGTCTCATACCTCGAAATGTAGTCAAGACTCACATCACAAAAACTACATTTCTTCCAATAACACCCGTGCGCCACCGTCAGTTTGTTCCAACGTCCATCGCTCCACAAACGGTGCATGGGGTTGAGCATGTCTAACAGCGATAGATAACTCTGCAAAGGCAAGCCGTCCCACGTAGGCGTACCCACGTTTTCAAACGCAACCTCTGGCTCTGCCCAATTGGTAAATTGCACCTTACCGTCTGCATTACGCAAAAAAGTACGTACTAAACGCTGCGTACTTCTTTTTCCTTGGAAATGCTCAAACAAGGCCAGTAAAGGTCGCTCACCCGCATCGAGCGTGATGTAGTCGACAAAATCAAAAACGCGAGGGTCTGTTAACTCACGCAATTCTGTGTTCGCAAAACCTCCACCTAATCCAATACGAATATGCGCTGAATGGGCTTTGATGGTTTGTGCAATACGCAAAGCTCCATACATAGCACCTGGAAATGGCACAGACAACAAGACTACATTTGGTTGGTGCTTGTCTATTGCCAAAGTCGTTAATACTTGCAGCTTTTTATCTAACAACGTAGCTGGCGCAGATAGAGCCTGCGCTAGGAGATCAAATGTGGGTTGGCTTCCAGCCAATGACTCGGCATAGCGCACAAATTCAAATCGTCTATCGACTGCATCTCGCAC
This sequence comes from Betaproteobacteria bacterium, assembly GCA_009923345.1. Lineage (GTDB taxonomy): Bacteria > Pseudomonadota > Gammaproteobacteria > Burkholderiales > Burkholderiaceae_C > Limnohabitans. The sequence continues at coordinate 2,936 of RFTR01000100.1, read as the reverse complement.
CACATCGGCCAAATCATTCAAATACAAAGTCGCCAAGTGCCGCGCACGATCTTGCTGGCCGAGTGCGCCAAAGGCCCACGCCAGTGGATCACCGCCTTCTTCATCGTCGAAAGTATCCAACGAAGCAAAGCGCGGGCCCTCTGGCAGAAAACTACGCCCAGCGATACGGTGGCTCAAGGTGGGATCTTTACCCTGTAAGAAAGCAATAGTCGGTGCGATCGTGCTTTGGTAAGCGTCGAAATGATCTAAGAATTGGTTCACACTGGCGCTGCGATATTCCTCAGCCAAGCTAAGCGCTTGTGCACGCACATCGGACAAACCCTTCGAAGAAAAAAGCGTTAACACCAACTCCAAGGCCAAGTCATGTTGAACGGCGTCGATACCCTGTTCGCGCATAAACCCCGTCAAATAGGCAGTTGACGGGTATGGCGTATTGAGTTGCGTCATCGGCGGGATGAGGCTGAGAACTCGTAAGGGTGCTTTTGAATCAAAAGAGTGGGATGGCATCGATGTCAGCTGGGGAGCATTTTTTTGGTATTTATAATTTTTGATAGATTTACTTAAAGGATTCGGACACATATCCGAACTCATAAACGTATATCTCTAACCAAAATTTCTCAACGACTACAAGCAAAAGGAAATTGTTATGTCCGAAAAAACCTTGCATCTCCAAAATGTATCCCATCCCCAATCAAGTTGCGCCTGCTGCAGCCCACTACGCTTGGCGGGTGCGCCAACGCGTCGCAGGTTTTTAGGTGCCGGCGCGGCAACTGTCGCTGCGGGATTGGTTGGGTTTTCTGGCACTAGCTTTGCTGCCAGCGGCAATTACGAAGCGATGTTGGTCAACTGTATTGACCCGCGCTTCACAACCTTAAGTTACCAGTACATGGGTATGCTGCAAGGCGTAACCCGTGAAAAGCTTAGTGATAACTACAGCCAATTTGTGATGGCAGGTGGCCCAATTGGCGCTGTGCACCCCAATTTCACTGCATGGCACAAGACCTATTGGGACAATTTAGACATCACTGTGTCCTTGCACCACATTAAACGGGTCGTCGGTCTTACGCACCGCGACTGCGGGGCAGCCAAGCTCGCATTTGGTGAGTCCAAAGTGGCAACTCGCGCTGCTGAGACAGATGCACACGCAGAGGCATTAACAGAGTTTCGCAAGCAAGTAAACAAACGCCACCCCAAGCTAAGCGTCATTACAGGCGTGATGGGCTTGGATGGCCGAGTTGACCTGATTGGTTAAAAAATCTCACATTTGGAAACTTCTCCATCACAGGCCTGGCGATGCCGTCAGACCAACGAAAAACTAAAGAGTATTGCACCCAAACCGAATATAAGGGTACAAGGTTGTAGGGTTTCGACCGCTCTCGACACCAGCCCGCATATTTTGGGCGCGCATGGACTCCTATCTATCGCCGAGAGCGGTCATCTTTCTAAGGCGATTCATACGATCGCTGCTCAGCCCAAATTGCACACCAAATGTCTCCATTCACCTGGATCAAGGCGCAACTCCCGATTGCTTTGCGCTTTGGTGTAATTCTTGAAAGAGCCGGGTAAAGATCCCACGGGCTCAATACACACAAAGGGTAACTTTGGAGGACGATGCACCAGTAAATGCGGCGCATGCTGGCTCGTCAACTTTAAGCGTAGATTTTTTTCAAGTGATACATCTACTTCGCCACCAAAGTTCTCAAATGCTGTGGTGCTTGCAGTTTTTCCATCCAACGCAAATGTCTGATTGGCTGCAATGTCTTCAGACAAAAGCGCACGTCCCAAACCATCTAGACCAATATCGTGCATGTGGGATGCGGTAAAACGCAAGGAGTTATTTTTTGTGGTCTCAGAATTTGAAAATGGAATAAATGGGTGCCACCCTAGGCTCACCGGCATAGTTGTCGCATCTGTATTGCAAACAGACAATGCAACAGATAAACCAGATGCACCCAGTTTGTAATTGAGCCTTGCCTTAAAAGTCCAAGGCCATTCCGCACAGGCTGCAGCATGATTCAATTCCAAAGCAATATGCAAGTCTGACGTTTCACTAACTGTCCAATCGCGCCTGTGTCCAAACCCATGTAAGCCTTGCCCTGTGTTTGAGCCGTTATGCAGCGTAATTTTGCGACCTTGCCATTCAAATGCAGCCGGGTCCAATCGATTGGTAAAGGGCAACATCACAAAAGCCCCGGCCTTGGGCCATTGGTGCGCGTCTATGGATGCAATATGTTCATCAAAGGGAACAACGCAATCCATGCGTTGGTTGTTCCCGCTGCGGGTCAGTTTTAATAGGCGTGCACCAGCACTCGGAGAAATAATTGCCTCGTATCCCTCCGCTCGAATTCGAACGGTAGGAGCAACTTGCAAGCGCTGCATAAGCTCTGCTAATTAGTCTGCCTTGGCACCAGACAGTTCTACGGCTTCTTTCCATTTGGCAAACTGGCTGTCCATAAATGTGCGGAACTCTGCGACCGACGTTGGACGGGGATCTACATCCATGGCCGCCATACCTTGGCGTACCGAGGGGTCTGCTAATGCTGCAACCACATCTTGGTTGATTCTTTGGATGATGTCCGCAGGCGTTCCTGCAGGCGCATGCAATCCACACCAACCTGACGCATCAAAATCCAAAATACCCAATTCCTGAAGCGTTGGAATAGTGGGAAGCAACGGTGAACGTGCTTTACCCGTGGTGACTAATGGAAATACACGGCCCGTATTGAGATGCGGACTTGCGTCACCCATACCCGCGAGCATCACTTTGACATGCCCGGCCAATAAGTCGTTCATAGCAGGTGCTCCCCCTTTGTAGGGAATGTGGTTCAAATTAAGCTTGAGCTTGCTTTTCAATAGCTCCATTCCTAAGTGTTGGGCGGTACCACTTCCAGCAGAGGCATAAGCAAGTGGTTCTTTAGGATTCTTAGCGACAGTCA
>RFTR01000099.1 GCA_009923345.1 Betaproteobacteria bacterium | reverse complement strand
CGCCAATCTCCTGCAGGTGCTTTCACAAAGTCAGGGTCTGCCACATATTGCGCACGGTCTGCAAATGCCAAGCGCGAAGCTTGGGCATAGTCGTGTAACCAATCTGCGTCCAATGCACCTTGTACGGGCGGTTTGAATGGTGTGGGCGCATATTGCAACAGCCCCAAGATTTGTCCAATCGCAATCGCACCAGAACTCGGTGGTGGGAAGCCACAAATCTCAAACACTTTTGTACGCACGGCATGGTCAAAGCACAAAACTTCACGTTCTTTGGCTTGGTATTGCACTAAATCTTGCTGGCTTAAACGTCCTGGATTTTTTGGATGCTGCTGCACTTTATCGACTATCGCATGTGCCACATCACCTTTGTAAAAAGCATCCACGCCCTCCTTGGCAATACGCAGCAACACCTCGGCAAACTCTGGATTGCGCAAGACATGCCCAATTGGATGTGGCGCACCATGCGCTTGAAAAAAATAGGTGTGCGCAGTTGGGTCTAGTTTGAGATACGCATCCGCAAGCAGCGAAGCATGCAAACGCGGGGTGATGGCAAAACCATTTTTTGCCAGCTTAATCGCGGGCTCGAACAATCGAGGCCAAGGTAATTTGCCGTGTTGCTGATGCGCCATGGCCAACATCTTCAAAACGCCAGGTGCTCCAACAGAACGGCCACCCACCACAGCTTCAAAAAAAGGTAAGGGCTGTCCTTGCGCATTTAATAATAAAGACTCGTCTGCAAGAGCAGGTGCTGTCTCACGGCCATCAAAAGCTTGCATGCGACGCGTGGGTCCAGCGCCTTGGCTATGCAACAAAAAAGCTCCGCCACCAATGCCACTGGATTGAGGCTCGACCAAACCCAAAACCATTTGCACAGCAATTGCCGCGTCTACCGCAGATCCACCTGCTTGCAATATGTCAAGCCCGGCTTGGGAAGCTAATGGATTGGCGCTTGCAACCGCAGTTCTCTGGGTGATTACGTCTGTATTGCGTTTTATTGAACTCGCAATTTCTGGCTGCAATGGTGAAGTTGCTGCAACGGCACTCTTTGCATCCATTGCAGATTTATACGCAGTGTTTTCAGAGGATTGCCAATTTACACAACCAGCTATTGAACAAACCAGCAAAACGGCTTGGGGCATTACAAATGTGCGTAAATGGTTACTCATATTCGCCCCATTACGCCTTGCCGGTCCAGTCTCGACCCGTGCTTAGAATCCTGCAGCCAATCCATCACGACGGGAATCGCTTGCGACGATATAACCTTCCACTTTCGGGTCACCAGCACGCCAAATAAACTGGCCTGAACCAAAGTCTTGGTAACTGTCGTTGATCACTTCCATGCGATGACCTAGCGCTTGCAAGCCAGCAACAGTATTGGAATCTAACGTCGACTCCACGTTGATCTCAAACCCTTGGTTGTAACGCCAACGCGGCGCATCGCATGCGGCTTGTGGGTTTTGTCCGTAGTCCAACATACGCACCAAGGTTTGCATATGGCCTTGGGGTTGCATATTGGCACCCATCACGCCATAACTCATCACAGGTTGTCCGTCTTTGGTGAGGAAGGCGGGAATGATGGTGTGGAAAGGCCGCTTACCTGGTGCCACTAAATTGGCTGGGTTATGCCCATGCGCGCTGACGTTGAACGCATGACCGCGGTTTTGCAAGCTGACGCCAAAAGTAGGCTCCACACATCCAGAGCCAAACCCCATGTAATTGCTTTGGATAAAGCTAACCATCATGCCGTTTTCATCTGCAGCACTCAAATAAATCGTGCCGCCTTTGACGGGGTTGCCAGCACCAAAGTCTTGCGCTTTTTTCATATTGATCAACTGGGCGCGGCTTTTTAGATACGCGGGATCTAGCATTTGCGCAGATGTCACTTCCATAGCAGATTCTTCTGCCACATAACGATAGACATCGGCAAACGCAAGCTTCATCGCTTCAATTTGCAAATGCTGTGAATCCACGCCGTCGACTTTCAATGCGGCCAAATCGAAATTCTCCAAAATAGCCAATGCGATCAAGGCTGCAATGCCTTGGCCATTCGGTGGTATTTCGTGGAGTGTGTAACCGCGGTAGTTTTGGGCAATGGGTGTGACCCATTCGGCTTTGTAATTCTCGAAGTCTTTGGCAGTATGGCTGCCGCCATGCGCTTTAGAAAACTTTTCAATCGCGTGTGCAATTTCACCACCATAAAATGATTGGCCTTTGCTTTTGGCAATTGCGCGTAATCCTTTGGCGGCCGATGTGAACTTGAATAATTCACCTACATGTGGCGCACGTCCCCAAGGAAGAAAGCCTTCTTTGAACCCTGGCATGCCTTGTAACTCAGGCGTTGCTGCCGCCCATTTTTGTTGCACGACAACAGGCAACAAATAACCACGCTCTGCAATTTCAATAGCGGGTTGCAACAAATCTTCAAACGGCAATTTGCCAAAGCGTTCGTGCATGGCTACCCAAGATGCGACTGCACCAGGCACCGTCACAGAGTCCATGCCGCGCTTGGGCGGGGCCAAGGTGTCTTTGCCGTATTTGTTTTGAAAATATTCAGGCGTCCATGCTTGCGGTGCACGGCCTGATGCATTTAAACCATGCAGTGCTTTGCCGTCCCAAATCAAACCGAATGCGTCAGAACCCAAACCATTACTGACAGGCTCCACCACCGTCATCATGGCGGCCGCTGCAATGGCAGCGTCTACGGCATTACCGCCTTGCCACAACATACGCAATCCAGCTTGCGAACCTAACGGGTGCGAAGTAGACACCACATTGCGTGCGAAAACAGGTAAACGGATGGAGTTATAGGGGTTGTTGTAATCGAATTGCATGATTTTTTTCCATAAAAGAAACGGCACCCTTAGGTGCCGTTATGTTTCAATGAAACGAAGCTTAATCTTCGACAAACGCCTCGGCGCGTTTGTTTCGAATAGATGGTAGCAACACTATAACGAGCAGGACCAGTGCGGCCCCCAACAAACTAGCAGACAAGGGTCGGGTCGCAAACACAAACCAGTCACCACGAGAGAGCAATAGCGCACGCCGCAAGTTCTCTTCCATCATAGGGCCCAAAATAAAACCCAGCAGCAACGGGGCTGGTTCTACCCCAAGTTTCAGAAATACATAACCAACCAAACCGAAGGCGGCGACCATCCAAATATCAAAAGTATTGTTGTTAGTGGAGTAAACACCAATGGCACAAAACAATACGATGGCTGGGAATAAAAAGCGATAGGGGACCGTCAAGAGTTTGATCCACATGCCAATGAGTGGAAGGTTAAGAATAACCAGCATCAAATTGCCAATCCACATAGATGCAATCAGGCCCCAAAATAATTGCGGGTTGCTTGTCATCACCTGTGGGCCAGGCTGGATGTTATGAATCGTCATCGCACCCACCATCAAGGCCATCACAGCATTAGGTGGAATACCTAAAGTCAGTAGTGGAATAAAAGAGGTTTGTGCACCTGCATTATTTGCAGCTTCAGGTGCAGCCACTCCACGAATATTGCCTTGGCCAAAAGGCACTTCGCCAGGACGCAAATTGGTTTTCTTTTCAAGGGTGTAAGCAGCAAAGGCAGCGAGTAATGCGCCGCCTCCTGGCAAGACGCCTAGCAATGAACCCAAAGCAGTCCCACGAATAACTGCAGGCAACATGTTTTTTAGGTCCTCCATGGTGGGGAACAAACCCTCCACCTTGGCAGTAAAAACTTCGCGCTCGTCTTCAGGTCGGGATAGATTAGAAATAATTTCTCCATAACCAAACACACCCATTGCCACTACGACAAAACCAACGCCGTCTGTCAGCTCAGGAATGTCAAAACTATAACGAGCAACGCCGGAGTTCACGTCCGTGCCAACTAGCCCCAAGAGAAGGCCCAATATGATCATCGCTATAGCTTTCAGCAAAGAGCCGGAGGCCAATACGACAGCTCCTACTAATCCAAGAACCATGAGCGAGAAATATTCAGCAGGACCAAACTTGAAGGCTAGCTCAGTCAAAGGCGGCGCAAATGCAGCCAATATCAATGTTCCTATGGTTCCCGCAAAGAATGAGCCCAAGCCAGCAGCAGCCAATGCGGGACCCGCTCGCCCTTTGCGTGCCATTTGGTAGCCATCAATAGTGGTAACCACCGAGGACGATTCACCTGGCAAGTTCACCAAAATGGCAGTGGTCGAACCGCCATACTGAGCACCGTAGTAAATACCAGCCAACATGATCAGTGCGGATACTGGAGGTAATGCATAGGTTGCTGGCAGCAACATAGCAATCGTCGCAACAGGGCCAATTCCAGGTAATACGCCGATCAGCGTACCCAAAATACAGCCAATAAAACAGTACATCAGGTTGATAGGCGTGAACGCCACACCAAATCCCAATGCGAGGTTATTGAGTAATTCCATGTTTTATATCTCCCTGCTTAACCAGTAATGAAAGTAGGCCAAACTGGCATCTGCAAGCTTAGTAACTTAATGAATGCAAGATAGCTTAGAACAGACAAGAAAGTGGCGAGCAGTAGCACTTCTTTAAAGTTAAAAACATCACCCGCTTTGCTGGCAATAATAGTTAGCGCGTAAATTGCAGCAATTAACCCCATGGGCGGCAACCCTAAACTGGGCAAGCCGGCCAACAAAATACCAAAAATAACATTAGCACCTAATATGTAAATGATAGGTCGCCAAGCAAAAGTGCCAATCTTGTCACCATCTTCTGTATGCTCAATCAAAGAGTAAAAAACCGTGAAAAGCCCAAGAAAGACAAGCAAAATTCCCAACAACAATGGAAAGTAACCTGGCCCCATACGAGCGCCCGTTCCAATTGAGTAATTGGTCGCACCCCATGCAAACCCGCCACCGATGATGGCAAACATCAGTCCAGAGAAAAAGTCTTTTTGACTTTTGATCATGTCATCTCCTTAAACAAAATACCTAAGTGGCGCAGATTGTGGCCTCACACAACGCTAATGTAGATGTGGGTTTCACCTACCTATGTCGCACAGGTATTGCGGGTTAACCCTTGCTTTTCAAATTATGCAGGGCATTAGACCGATGCGACAGGTGCCAACACCTTCAGCCACTTCGTCGCAGGCAGAGGCCAGCGTGTTTGTATTGCTTGTGCTTGTGACAACAAGGCATCGCGGTCTAATCTAACTGATGTGCGCAATGCCATCAAAATCGTATTGCCTTCTTTGGTAGGTCTAAACGCCCATAAAGCATCTTTGCCAAATGCATTGGCTATTTTTTGCACACTGCTCTCGAAGCTTGAACTGCGTCCAAATAAATTCACCGTCATACATCCGTTATCCGTCAACAGTTGTCTGCAATCGGCATAAAAATCTTCACTGTCTAGAACCGGACACGCTGCATCTTGGTCATACAGATCCACTTGCAAGGCATCAATTTTTCCGCGCCAGTGGTCGTGCCCTGCTACCTCAGCGGCGTCTCCCAACACCACATTCAATTTGGATGTGTCTTCAGGCAGTTTGAACCACAACCGGCATGCTGCTATGACCTGCGGGTTCAATTCAATCGCCGTGGTTTGCATACGCAAATGCTTGTGGCAAAACTTAGTCAAAGATGCAGCACCGAGTCCGAGTTGCATGGCATACAAACTGCCCACCTTGTCGAGATCCGCAAAAAGCAACCAAGCCATCATGCGCTGCACATATTCCAGATGAATATCAAACGGCTTGTTGATCTTCATCGAGCCTTGCACCCAAGGCGTTCCTAAGTGCAGGTAGCGCACATCGCCATAGTCAGAGAAATTGACTTCTGGCAAATTACTTTTGCGTTGTGTTGCCATATTTACTCTGCCATGCCTTCCACCACAAAGCGCACACGCTTAGTACCTTGCCATGCGTCAGTTTCTATGCGGTACGCCAAATGCGCTAGCGGCGGCAAAGGTTCTACACGTCCGAACCAAATACCGTCGACGGGTTGGCCGTGGTGGCGCAGCTTCAAAGACAAATGTTTATCGGCCACCAAACGTTGGCCTAAGACTTCAATGTTTTCACTGAAAGTAGGTGCCGCAAAACCTTGGCCCCACACCTCTTGCGCCAGAACGTCTGCCATATCGGGGCGTCGAAACTCTGGTGGCAACGGGCCATCGGTTTGCAAACGGCGTTGCAAGGTGGCTTCGTCTAACCACTCTTGTGCCACTTGTTGCAAGGCTTCTTCAAACAGCCCCAGTTGCTCTTCTTCTATCGTGCAACCTGCCGCCATAGCGTGGCCACCAAATCGCAACAACACGCCAGGGTGACGTTTGACCACCAAATCCAAAGCATCGCGCAAATGAAAGCCTGGAATTGATCGACCTGAGCCTTTGAGTTCGTGCGATTTGCCATGGGCTTGGCTGGGCGCAAAAACAAAAGTCGGACGATGGTGCAAATCTTTCAGCTTGGCCGCCACGATACCCACCACGCCTTCATGAAATTCTGGGTCAAACACACACAAGGCAGGTGGCGGTGCTTCGTCAGGGTCAAGCATGTCTTGGGCGATGGCCAAAGCTTGGTCACGCATTTCGCCTTCGATCACGCGGCGTTCGCGGTTGATGCGGTCGAGGGCGGTGGCCAGCTCCGTGGCACGCGCAAGATCGTCTGTAGAGAGACATTCAATGCCCAAGGTCATATCCGCCAAACGCCCCGCAGCATTGATACGCGGGCCCAATGCAAAACCAAAATCTTGCGCCGTGCACTGCGCGCTCTCGCGACCTGCAGCCACAAACAAAGCCGACATACCCGCAGGCATCGCACCTTTGCGAATACGTGCCAGTCCTTGCGCGACCAAACGGCGGTTGTTGGCATCGAGTTTGACGACATCGGCCACTGTGCCCAATGCCACCAGAGGCAAGAGGCTGTCGAGCTTGGGTTGCGATTGCGCATCCCACACACCGCGCGTGCGTTGCAACGCGCGCAAGGCTAGCAATACGTAAAACATCACGCCGACACCTGCTAAGGCTTTGCTCTCGAACATACAACCCGGTTGGTTGGGGTTGACGATGGCATCGGCATTGGGCAATACAGGCGCAGGTAAATGGTGGTCTGTCACCAGCACTTGTAGCCCAAGTGCTTTAGCGGTTGCGACACCCTCTACGCTGGCAATGCCGTTGTCCACTGTGATCAGAACATCTGCACCACTGGCTTTGACGCGTTCAGCGATGGGGGGCGTTAAGCCATAGCCGTCGACCACGCGGTCAGGGACTATGTAAGACACCTGTTGCGCACCCAACATACGCAATCCTTTTAGGGCCACTGCACATGCAGTAGCGCCATCGCAGTCATAGTCAGCAACGATGCAGAGTTTTTTGTTGGATGCAATCGCGTCTGCCAATAACTCAGC
>RFTR01000098.1 GCA_009923345.1 Betaproteobacteria bacterium | reverse complement strand
CCATTTATGCACTCGTTTGTAGGTTTGGTATTTGTCCATTAAGGCGAGAATTTCCTTGACGCCTTCCGGAGTAAGGGGGGCCCGGCCAACAACACAGTCCTTGTCGATGGCGATGAACCAGATTTGTGGGCGTGCCGGAGATCCGAGGGCCATAACTTCATCAACGCCTCCCGGCTGGTCGAAGAAAGTTCTGGTGATGAGGGTGGCTTCATCATCGGTAAAATGGAAGATTAGATCGGGCCACCCGACCCTGAGCATATTCAGTAGGGAGTGTTTGGGTGTCTCGCAGGCAAAGGCTGGACTGGTTAGTAGAGTGAGGGCGAGGAGCAATTTAGTTAACATTGGGGTAATTTTCCTTGAGCCGCTGCAATTTGGCGGCCTGTTCCTGCTTGTTCCCCCGGCTCTTCATAGCGGTTGGTCCAAGGGGACCTTCCAGGTCGCGGAGAATGCGCTCCTTGATACCTTCCATGAATTCGACGGGATCGACAATGATCCGTTTGGTTGGACTGTCGTTCGAGGCGCTTTCCCGGCTGGCCCAATTGAGGATGGCGGCAGCCTTATTTCGGGATTCGTCTGCTGCTGCGGAATTGCCAATACGATCCCAGAGCATTGCATCGACATAGTGGGAGGCGATGGTATTCTGGATGTTTTTGCGCGTGGCGTCCATCGGGCGATCCGACAGCATGGAGGCTTGTTCCGAGATGCGGGCCATGCGGGTCGGGGTAAATCCCATGACTTTGGCTACGTTCTCCTCCATGGTCTGGGTTCCAATCGGAATTCGTGAACGCCCGCTACCCGGAGTGATGTATTGCCCGGTGGCTCCGGAGTAGGCATTGCGTGCCGCCAGGGGGAGTAGGGAAGCAAGGGCAAGCCCGGAATGCCCGGAGTTGTGGTAGTCGTAGGCCTGTTTGATTCCGCCCAGGACGACGCCGCCAAATGGACCGATCATGTCGAGGGATTCGCCGGACAGGAGGTCGGTCGGGATGATTTCCAGTGCGGTACGCCGGGAGAGGTCGACTCCGAGGGCACGAGCAAAACCGTTCTGGATGTAGTCGGCGAGATAGGTGGGATCGTCGGAGTTGAGCAGTCGTGAGAATTCTATGACGAGATCCTGAATCCATTTCTTGGCTTCGACGGGCGGCTCCCCGAGGATTGGGGATAGCATCTTGGAGATGCCATCGATCGTGGAGAAGAGTGGTCGGGCAAAGGGGAGTCCCCAGATTCCGGCGGTACCGATGATGCCCAGGGCCATGAGGGCGCCAAATACTGCCTTCTGTTTTGGATCGGCAAATCGGGCAATTTTCATCATGAGTTCCAGCATCGCCATCGGATATTGCTGGAATTGAGTTACTACGGAGGGGATGTTGCCCTGCATGAACATGGGTCGATTCCGCGTCTTCCGCGTTCGTGCCGTAGTTTCCGATGTGCGGATAGGTGAGCGTGACGATTTGCTGGCAATAACTGGGATCCGTCAGGATTTCTTGGTAGCCCGTGATGGACGTATTGAAAACCACCTCGCCAGAGGTGACACCTACTGTTCCGATTGAATTACCAACAAAGACCGTGCCGTCTGCGAGCGCCAAGATGGCGGGAGGGAATCTTCCCTGAAGAGACAAAAGCACTGGGTTCTCCGGTTTTGTTCGGGTACGCCTCAGCACTTACTCGAGCAAGAAAGCTCGTCTTGGGGCTGCTTTTGTGAGGGAATTGCCTAGTAGGAAGCTGGGACGTACAGTTTGTAGGTGAAAAGCCACCTATTATATCTGACGACCTTTTATGCCTGACCCACCGTGGCACTGGCGTGCATACAAATGGCCGCCGCTGAGGCTACGTTGAGCGACTCCTCGCCGCCTGGCTGGGCAATTTGGACTGTCGTACTGGCCAACTGGGCTACCTCGTGGGAAACGCCCTGCCCTTCGTGGCCAAAAATCCAGCCACAAGGATTTGGCAATGGGTTTTTGGCACCCAGAGCGTGCAAAAAAAGGCCTTGATGCGAGCTGGTCGAGAGCCAGCCGATACGCAGATCTGCCAATTGCTCGGGTTCAACCCCTTCAACCAGATGCAAACCGAAATGCGCGCCCATGGCCGCGCGTAAAACTTTGGGCGACCAGAGCGCCGCAGTACCTTTGCGCGCTAAGACCTGCTTGAATCCAAATGCACTGGCACTGCGCAAGATCGAACCCACATTACCAGCGTCTTGTATTCGGTCTAAGAAGACGGTGGGGACGCCCTGTTGGATGCTGCTGGTACTGTGTGTTTCTGTTGAACTCGGTATCGTCCAAACGAATCCCATCTTGCTGGCAGACTCAAGTCCGCTAATCTCGCTAAACAAAGCATCGGGTAAGACTGTATTTCTGGGCGCGGCTTGGGTCAGTTGGGTGGTCGCATTCTCCAAAGCAGATTGGGCAAAAATTGCTTGCTCAGGTACAAGACCACGTTTGAGTAAAGCTCGGCACAGATGGTCGCCTTCCAACCAGACCCGTCCGGTTTTACGGTAAGCCGTGCTGTCTTGGGAGAGACGGCGTAACTCTTTGACCAAGGGGTTGTCGCGCGAGGTTATCAAGTTCATCACAACACCTGCGCGACGGGTGAGAACGACTTACGGTGCCATGGGCTGGCACCAAACTCTCGCAAAGCTGCCAAATGCGCAGCAGTGCCGTAGCCTTTGTGCAAATGAAAACTGTATTCGGGGTGGTGCGTATGCATGCTCAGGCACAACCTGTCCCGATGCACTTTGGCCAAGATAGAGGCCGCAGAAATCGCCTGCACTTTACTGTCGCCTTTCACAATCGCTTCTGCCAAAACATCGAGCACAGGAAGTTGGTTGCCGTCGACCAGCACTTTGCTGGGTTTCAATCTGAGACCATTAACCGCGCGTTGCATCGCTAAAAGCGTGGCTTGCAAAATATTGAGTTCATCGATTTCTTCTACCGTCGCTTCGGCAATCGAGCAACACAAGGCCTTGGCGCGGATTTGGTCAAACAAGCGCTCGCGTTTTAAGGCGGTGAGTTTCTTGGAGTCGGCCAAACCTGGGATGGGATGCAAATCGTCCAATATGACAGCGGCAGCGACGACAGGCCCTGCTAAAGGCCCACGCCCTGCCTCGTCCACGCCGGCAATCAAACCCGGCGCGTCCCAGACCAAAGCGGTTTGCTCAGTAAGCAAGGATTTTTTCGATCGCATCTGTAGCTAGCTGGGTGGTGTTCATTTTTAAAAGGCTATGCAAGGCTTCGAAACGGGCTTGTAAGGTGCGCACCATGTCTGGGTTTGCGAGCCATTGCAAGGTCTCGTCTGCCAAAGCCTCTGGCGTGGCTGCTTCTTGCAGTAATTCTGGCACCGCAAAGTCTTGCAACAAGATGTTAGGCAAGCCCACCCATGGCTGGAGTTTTTTACGCCGCATGATTTGCCAACTCAGCGCGTGCATGTTGTAGGCAATCACCATCGGCCGTTTGAACAAGACGGCTTCTAAGGTCGCTGTGCCGCTTGCGATCAAAGTGACATCACAAGCCGCTAGCGCTGTATGCGATTGGCCTTCGCAAATCTGTAAACCCGGCACACCACCTATTTGCTGGACCATGGCTTGTATGGCGGGAAGGAATGCAGGTAGTGTGGGCAGGATGAATTGAAGTCCCGGCTGGCGGGTGGCCATCAGTTTGGCGGCTTTTAGAAACCGCAAGGCTAGGTAGTCAATTTCTGACTTGCGGCTGCCGGGTAGCAATGCGACCAGCGTTGTGTCCAAAGAGATATTCAAAGCTTTTCTCGCAGCATCGCGGTCTATCACTTGCGGAATTTTGTGCGCCAATGGATGGCCCACATAGGTAGCGGCGATTTTGTGACGCTCTAACAGTTCCGTTTCAAACGGGAACACGCACAACACATGGTCCACGCTTTGGCGAATCGTCTCGACCCGCTCTGGTCGCCACGCCCAGATCGATGGGCACACGTAGTGGATGGTGGGAACGCGAGAGGTTTGAAACCATGGTTTGCCATGGCGGAACCGCCAATGCCCTCAGAGGAGAGTTGCGGCCATCTTTGCACCAAGCCTTGCAACAACATGGCCGCCAACATATCGCCAGAGGCCTCGCCAGCGACCATTGCGAACGTTGTTGGCTGGGTCATGGCCAAACAATCAGCGAATGATTCCGCGTTGGGCAGAGGTGCGGTTGAGGAAGTCGAGCATCATCGCAACGTCAGGGGCGGACTCAGGTCTCTCTTTGACGAGTTGGGCGATTTGCGCTTTGGCTTTGTCGAGCGTCAAGTCGTCGCGGTACAAGGCCTTGTGCATGGCCTTGACTGCGCTGATACGCTCAGGGGAGAAGCCTCTGCGGCGCAGGCCTTCGAAGTTCATAGAGCGGGCTTCGGCTGGTTGGCCTTGGCACATCACGAAAGGTGGCAAATCGGCCAGCAACAAAGAGTGCATCGCCGTAAAACTGTGGGCGCCGATACGCACAAACTGGTGCACCACGGTAAATCCACCCAATATGGCCCAATCGCCCACGTGAACATGTCCGGCAAGTTGGGCGCTGTTGGCAAAAATGGTTTGGTTGCCCACTTGGCAGTCGTGCGCCAAATGCACATAGGCCATGATCCAGTTGTCGTCGCCCACACGGGTCACGCCGACATCGCCGGGTGAGCCGATATTGAAGGTACAAAACTCGCGAATGGTGTTGCGGTCGCCAATCACCAATTCGCATGGTTCACCGTTGTATTTTTTGTCTTGGGGAATTGCACCCAAAGAATTGAATTGGAAGATTCGGTTGTCTTTGCCAATGGTGGTGTGGCCTTCAATCACGCAATGAGGACCGATAGTCGTACCGGCTCCAACTTTGACATGCGGTCCGATAATGCTGTAGGGGCCCACTTTTACCGAGGCATCCAACTTTGCCTTGGCGTCCACAATGGCCGTTGGGTGAATCAAACTCATCTCGCAGCAACAGTAGTTAAGCAATCGTGCGCATGGTGCACATCAAACTCGCTTCTGTAGCGATGTCTTCACCAACTTTGGCACAGGCATTGAATTTAAAAATGCCAGACTTGTGGCGGTCTAGCGAGACTTCCAAAATCAATTGGTCGCCGGGTTCGACCGGACGCTTAAAGCGCGCACCGTCTATGCCCGCGAAGTAGTACACCGTTTTTTCATCGGGGACTTGACCCAACATGTCAAACGCCAAAATGGCAGCGGCTTGCGCCAAAGCTTCCAGAATCAACACGCCGGGCATCACAGGGCGATGAGGAAAATGCCCCAGAAAAAACGGCTCATTGATCGACACGTTTTTGATGGCTTTAATCGATTTACCCTTGTCGATCTCCAGCACCCTGTCTACCAACAAAATGGGGTAGCGGTGCGGCAGCATTTTTAAGATTTGGTGGATATCTAAGGTCATTTTTTGGAGCTTTCATAAGCGATTTCTAGCGAACGTATGCGGTCGCGCAATCCGTGCAATTGCTTCAAGGTGGCAGCATTCTTTTCCCAAGAAGCATTGTCGTCGATGGGAAAGACTCCGCTGAAGTTGCCGGGCTTATTGATCGATCGCATGACCACAGACGCAGCAGAAATATGTACGCCATCGGCCAATGTGAGATGCCCCAAAACTATCGCGCCACCGCCCAAGGTGCAATGCGCGCCGATTACGGCGCTACCGGCAACGCCGACACAACCCGCCATGGCAGTATGGGCACCGACTTGCACGTTATGTCCAATTTGCACCAAGTTGTCGAGTTTCACGCCGTCGCCGATAACGGTGTCTTCCAACGCGCCGCGATCGACACACGAGTTGGCGCCAATTTCGACATGGTTACCAATGCGAACTGCGCCGAGTTGTTCAATCTTCTCCCAACGACCTTCGATGGGCGCAAAGCCAAAGCCATCTGCACCAATCACAACGCCCGCGTGCAAGATGCAATGCTCACCGATGGAGCAATACATACCAAGGGTGACATGTGCTTTCAACCAAGAGCCAGCGCCAACACGAGCGCCCTTTTCAATCACACACAAGGGGCCAATGCGGGCGGTTGGGTGAACGACCGCTTTGGGATGCACCACAGCGCTTGGATGCACCAAGGGTTCGCTGTTCTCAGCGACTTGTTGTTGGCGCCACAACTGGGTCACTTTGGCGAAATACAGATAAGGATTAGGGGAAACAATACAAGCCGAACCAGCTCGGACCAATGACTGCATCTCGGGCGACACAATCACACAACCCGCTTCGGTGGTAGCGAGTTGGGACCGGTAAAGGGGGTTGCTCAGGAACGCCAGAGAACTAGAAGTCGCAGTCTCTAGCGGGCTTATTTTTTGTATGAGAAAGTCTGGGTCGCCGTGAAGGCTGCCGCCGAGTTGTTCAATCAGTTGGCCAAGACGAATTGCCAAGGCTGATTACTTCGCGGCGTTGATAACCTTTAACACCTTGTCGGTGATGTCGTGCTTGGGGTTGATGTAGACAGCCTCTTGCAAAACCAGGTCGTATTTTTCAGATTCAGCCACTTGCTTGATCACGCGGTTGGCGCGCTCTAACACCAACTGGAACTCTTCATTCTTGCGTGCGTTCAATTCTTCTTGGAACTCGCGACGCTTGCGCTGAAACTCACGGTCTTGTTCACCCAATTGTTTTTGGCGGGCCAAACGTTGCGACTCTGACAAGGTTGGTGCTTCGCGTTCAAACTTTTCAACCCCAGTTTTGAGGTTAGCACCAAAATCATTGAGTTCTTTTTCGCGCCTAGAGAACTCTTGCTCCAATTTGGCTTGGGCCTGCTTGGCAGTATTGGCTTCTTTGAAAATACGATCGGTATTGATGAATCCGATACGGATTTCCTGGGCAGCAACGCTGACAGATGCCACGCCCAACATGGCAGTTAACAAAATGAAACTTATAAACTTTTTCATCAGAATGATGTCCCGATTTGGAATTGCAATCTCTGGATTCTATCGCCAGTGAAGCTACGTACCGGTTTGGCCCATGCAAAACGCAAAGGGCCCATAGGGGATACCCAACTCAAACCAGCACCCAAAGAACTTCTAAATTGGCTGACTTTGATGGTGTCGTACTCACCGAAAACGTTACCCATGTCATAGAACCCGTAAAGGCGGAGGGTTCTGTCATTACCAGCACCTGGGAAAGGCATTAAGAATTCACTGTTGATAGTGACTTTCTTAGGACCGCCGACCACGATGCCGGAAATATCACGGGGGCCCAAAGTACCTTGTTCGAATCCACGCACTGAGCCTAGACCACCAGAGTAGTAATTTTTAAAGATTGGGTAGGGCTGGTTTTGCAGTCCTTTACCCAAACCAAAATCGGCGTTAAACGCAAAGGTGTATTGCTTGGTCAAGGGCACATACTGCTGATACTGCGTGGC
>RFTR01000097.1 GCA_009923345.1 Betaproteobacteria bacterium | reverse complement strand
TCATATCCCTACTGGTTTCAACCGCAAACAGGCGACTTGGTCAAGTACCTTACTGCGACAGATGGCACCGGAATTGGCCATATCCGAAGTGTGCACACCAGTTTTGGTTTTACCGTGGGTAACCCTGAAACAAATATCCGCATGAAACCGGAATTAGGTGGCGGTGCTTTGCTAGATGCTGGCAGTTACCCTTTAAGTTTGATTCGACTAGTCATGGGTTGCGCCCCGCAACAAGTTATGGCCCATGCCAATTGGGCATCTAGTGGCGTAGACATTGCCATGATGGCCACGCTGATTTATGCAGATGGCCGCCGGGCGCAAATGTCATGCGCCATGGATGGCGCCACCCACCGCCGGGCGACGATTGTGGGGTCGCATGGAACGATTGAGACCGAGTACCTAAACCACACCAGTGAGACCAACGAACACCCATGGAACTACTTACCCAGTCAAATGCGCATTCGCAAGGGAATTCTCAACACCATTCCCTACGAGGATATCCATTCGGTCTCTGGCAGTGGTTTTAGGTTTGCAGCGGAAGCGTTTGCCCAGGTCGTTAGAGAAAAAGATATAGAAGCCATCACTAAAACTACTGCTGCCAGTTTAGACATTGCAGCAACCCTAGAGGCTATAAAGTCAAGTGCACAAACTGGCCGCATCGTGACTTTAGGCCGATGAATCAAAAAGGATTAACGAATATCTATATTTCGAAGATACTTTAGAATACACCTGCATTCAAAGTTTGAGTGCATCCGCTAGGGGTGTTGGTGTCAACAAGGTGGCACTGGCTGAGAAAGTCCCTTTGAACCTGATTGAGGTAATCCTCGCGCAGGGAAGCTAGTTATAAGTGCCGGAACTGGGTATTGACCCACATTCTCCGAATCTGCGTTAGCCCCCTGCTCCAGTTATGGACAACATGGCAAACAACGCGTCAGTGATCGAAGACGAAGTAGTGGCTTTCATGCAGATGAACGCGTCGGACGATGCCGCCTTCAATGCCATGGCTTTGCGTCTTTTTAAACACCAAGCGCAATTTAATGTGCCTTTCCAACGGTTTTGCCAAATGCGAGGTAAAACCCCGCGCACTGTGACGCATTGGCACGATATCCCGGCCGTGCCTATCAATGCCTTCAAAGACTTAGATCTGACATGCACACCTACTAGCCAATGTGGTCGCGTCTTCATGACCAGCGGAACAACACGTGGTGATATCAAAGGCCGTCATTACCACCCGTCGCTTAGGGTCTACGACGCATCCATGCGTCTAAATTTTGAACGGCAGTTAATGTCTCAAAAATCAAAAATACGCATTGGCATTATTTTTCCAACGGTAGACATGATGCCCCACTCATCGTTGGCGCATTACCTCCATTTAGCACTCGCGCATTTTGGTACACCCAATAGCCAATATTTCATGGGACCTAGCGGCTTAGACATAGAAGCACTCACGCAAGCACTGCAACACGCTGAAAAAAATCACGAGCCTATCGCTCTCCTTGGCGCTAGCTACAGCATGGTCCACGCCATGGACGCTCTGATCGCTTCTGGTTTGAACTTCAAACTGCCCGCATCAAGTTGGTTATTTGATACAGGCGGATTCAAAGGCCAATCCCGTGAGATTGATATGGATAGCTTCTACAACCAACTCTCCAACACATTTGGCGTGCCGCGCTCGCAATGCTTCAATATGTACGGCATGACTGAGTTGAGTTCCCAGTTGTATGACGCCGGTAACAGCACCACACCATCCGTCAAGCGTGGGCCACACTGGATTCGCACCAGAGTCATCGATCCCATCAGCGGCCAAGAGATGCCAAAGGGCGAACGTGGCATCTTGGTACACACGGACCTGGCCAACTACAACTCTGTCACCACACTTTTGACAGAAGACGTTGGCATCGCCACGGACGACGGTTTTATTTTGCTGGGCCGCGCACAGGGCGCACAAGCAAAAGGATGCTCTTTGGCAGTCGAAGATTTTCTGCAGGCGGCGCGCGTATGACCGTGTTGCAGTTCACTGCCGGCTACGTTCCAAGCATTGCGCATGAAGACCTGGCTTGGCATACGCTGACATATGGATCAGGCGATACACGATTGGAGGTGAAAGTCCCCCTCTTGACGCATGCACAAATACTAGCGGTGACGCAACACATCAAGAGTGCCGCCCAAACGCATATCAAAACCATGGCCGTGTCAGACATCGTGCGTGCTATCGATGTAGTTATTCTCAGATTGCTCGACATCAACCATGAAGATAGAAAACGCATAGACACACTAATGCCCATTGCCACGGGCATGGACGCAACCATGTTGCGCCATAGTTTCAGCGAATATTTACAAACATTCCGTGCACTGCAATTGCATCGGTTTATTGCCGAGGACTTCAGCAACCCCAAAATGCTGGATGCATTTCAGCCTCGCATCACCGGAGGATGGACCAAGGCGGTAGGTGCAGACCTCATCACGCATATTTGGGCTGGAAACGTTCCTGGTTTACCTTTATGGAGTTTGATCTCGGGCCTATTGGTGAAAGCCGGAACGGTAGGTAAGGTATCGAGTGCAGAACCCATCTGTGCATCTATATTTGCCAACGCATTGGCAGATGTAGAACCCCGGCTGGCAGACTGTCTGTCGATTATTTGGTGGCCCACCGAAGACGTCAATATTTCCAGCTATTTATTCCAACAATCAGATATCGTGCTCGCCTACGGCGGAAACAGCGCACTGTCTGCTATTCAAAACCAAGTACCCGTGACCACGCGCTTCTTACCGCACGGTCACAAACTAAGTTTTGGCATGGTATCTACTGCTGCGCTTTCTGTTGTGCGTGCAAAACGTGTGGCTTCTCAAGCTGCATTAGATATCGCTAGGTATGAACAGCAAGGTTGTTACTCACCGCAAATGTTCTATGTAGAACGTAGCGCTCAGTTCAGTCCTCAAGAATTTGCACAGTCACTTGCCAGCGAATTGGCTGCACTGGCACACAAATACCCAAGAGCCTCTTTGTCACTAGAAGAGGCTTCTCACATCGCCAGCTGGCGTGAATCGCATGAATTTTCCATGTTGCAAAACTCTGGAATTCAGGTGCTGGGAGATAAGCAGGATGCGTTTGTGGTGGTTTATAGCGATACCCCTCTACCCCTCAACCCCAGTCCGCTCAACCGATGCGTCACCGTAGTTGCAGTTGATTCCTTGCTCGACGTAATACCTTTGTTGAAAGACCAACGCCCGTATTTACAAACAACTGGCCTGGCAACAGATCCAGAAACATTGCTTCAATTAGGTGAAGCACTTGCGCTTGCTGGTGTCACACGCATATGTGCGATTGGTGAAATGACCTCCCCTGCTGCTGGTTGGCATCACGATGGAAGGTTCAGTCTGGCTGATTTAGTAAATATGGTCGACATTGAAACATCAACAGAAATAGCAGCGAATCAGTTAACCCACTATGAACTCTGATTCAAGTATCACCCCAATTGAATCCAAGGCGCAGTATCTTTTGCGTCTGCAAAATGTGTCGTTCTCCTACCAAGAGGATGTGGAAACACTGCACAGCATCAACCTAGATTTGGCGCCGGGCGAATTCCACTGCCTGATAGGTCGCAGCGGTTGCGGAAAAACCAGCTTGCTCAAATTAGCAGCCGGCCTACTTTCCGCCCAGCAGGGCGAAGTGGTGTGGAATAACCAACCGTTAATTACGCCGCAAAGCGATATGGGGTTTGTATTCCAACGTCCAACGCTTCTTGAGTGGTTAGACGTTTTAGACAATGTGTTACTGCCGATTGCATTGCATAGAAGAATTGAAGCCTCAGACCTCCATAAGGCCAAAGAATTGCTGCAACGCATGGGACTTGCACTTAAATTCCATGGCAAACCAACTGAACTATCAGGCGGACAACAAAGTCGGGTTGCGATTGCGCGCGCGCTGATCACCAGTCCACGTATCCTGTTCATGGACGAACCTTTTGCCTCTTTAGATGCGATCACCCGAGAAGAACTACAACATGACCTGATGGCTATTTGTGCTGAACACAAAACTTCTATCTTGTTTGTGACACACGATATTGGCGAAGCGGTCTACCTGGGTAAACAGGTCTCTGTGATGGCGCAAGGAAAAATTCACCACACACTCGCAATCGACCTGCCGCAACCGCGTCAAAACTCCATGCGCCATAGCCCAGAGTTCAATCATTTCAGTTCAAAACTGCGTCATGCGATGGAGGTGGTTGCATGAAATCAAAGTCTTATTTCTGGACACTGTTGGTCGGTGTAGTTTTGCTAACAACTTGGGAAATTTTGGTACGCACACTTGGCACCTCTGAGTTAGTCATGCCAGCCCCTTCGCGGATTACCGATGTTTTATGGAAGAGCTTAGTAAATGGTTACTTGTGGCCGCATATTTGGCAAACACTAGTAGAAGTTTTTTGGGGAATTGTTCTGGGTGGGTTAATGGGGTGCGTTGGCGGCATTGTTTTAGGTGAATCGAAGCATTTACGCTCTCTCCTCATGCCCTATGTTGTATTAAGCCAAGTCATACCCAAATTGGCACTTGCGCCTTTGTTTATTGTCTGGTTTGGCTTTGGTGTGTTACCCACCGTTGTCATGACCGCGTTAATTTGTTTTTTCCCATTGCTTGAAAACACAGTGACTAGCATGCAACAAGTGGATCCACAGAAATTAGAACTTTTCAAAATGCTGCGCGCAAATAGGTGGCAAACGCTGTGGCGCTTAAAAATTCCCTCTGGTATGCCTAATATATTGGCTGGCTTTCGGGTCGCTTTGGTACTGGCATGGGTGGGTGCTGTTGTGGGTGAATTCATTGGATCGAGTAAAGGACTTGGCGCATTGATCATCGCTGCGCAAGGATCTATGGACACGCCTTTGATGTTTGCTGTCTTAGTAGTTATCACTTTTCTAGGCATCTCAAGTTATTGGATGTTTCAAAAATTTGAACGTCGATTTTTGCAATCTCAATTTTGATTCTTTCAGAAAGTTTCCACATGTCTTGCGCGTTTCACAGTTTCCGATTAACTATCGCTGGCACCATCACCTGTATTTTGGGTTTACTTATTACAGCAACAGGCCATGCCCAAACACCTGCAAAGCTAGACAAAGTTGTCATCGCCAGCTGGGGTAAACCCATCACTGAAATTACCAATTTATTGGTCGAAGAAGACAAAGGCTTCTTCAAAGCCAAAGGGATTGAGATGGCGATTATTCCTGGCGCAGGTGGTGCAGACGCGATACGCAATTTACTGAGTGGCCAAGCCGATGTTGCGTTTACGGACCCCGCATCTTTTTTCACAGCTATCGACAAAGGTGAGAAATTAAGGGCTATTTACGATATTTATCCACAAAATATTTTTAATTTGGTTTCGCTTAAATCTCAAAAAATCACCAAACCATCGGACCTCAAAGGCAAGCGCATTGGTGTTTATAGCTTGGCCAGCGGGACAAGGCAAAACCTGCAAATCTTGCTACACCAAGCAGGTTTGACCGAAGCCGACGTCACCATTGTTGTGACTGGGTTATTGAACTTCTTACCCCTCATGCAAGGCCAAGTAGATGCCACAGCTGCTACCGATACAGGTCTTCTGGTTGGAAAGCAAAAAGGCCTTGGTGATGTGAATGTGATGGAAGTTAAAAATTATGTAAACATCTCCAGCGATTTCTTTGTAGTGCGAGAAGAAACTTACCAACAAAAGAAAGATGTATTGAAGCGGTTTTTACAAGCCTACCAAGACAGTGCGGAATGGATGATGCGATCTCCCCAAGAGGCTGCTAAGTTGGCTGTGAAATTTGCCTTAGATGGCCAAAATGAAGCTGCAAATTTAGAGGTAATTAAGTTACGCAATGCCACTAGCATTTCACCTGTGACCCAACAAAAAGGCTTAGGTGCTTTTGATATGGGCGTGATTCAAAAGGGTGCCAATGCCTACAAAGCATTTGGCTTGATTCAACGCGACATCAGAGTTACAGATGTCATCAGCCAAGATTTATTACCAGGCAAAAAATAAGATGCATGCCAAGCGCTTTCACAACCAAACTGTTTTGGTAACGGGTGCTAGCCGTGGCATTGGTGCGGCGATTGCCAAAGCCTTTGCCTCTGAAGGCGCATGTGTCTTGGTGAACTACCTTGTCAATGTAGAAGCAGCACAAGAGGTAGTAAGCGACTGTGAAAAACTAGGCGGTACTGCCCTAGCCTTGCAAGCCGACGTACGCGATCCATCTGCAGTGCAGTATATGGTGGCCCATGCTATGCGCGAAGTCGGGCGAATCGATGTGTTGGTGAACAACGCATTTAGCCCCTATGCGTTTGACCCTGAAAACCGCAAACGCTTTTGGGAAACGCCATGGGCTGACTACCAAACCCAATTTGATGGCGCAGTTCAGGCTAGCTACAACGTTTGTCAGTCAGTGATTCCTAATATGCGTCAACGCACAAAAGGCAGCATCATCAATATGGTGAGTGACTTGATCTACCGACCCAGCATTCCTTATCACGACTACTCCACGGCCAAGTCTGCTTTAGTGGGCTTTAGTAGAAATTTAGCCACAGAGCTTGGCTCCTGTGGCATTCGCGTGAACTGTGTTGCACCGGGCTTGGTCAGTCCTACCGCTTCTAGCGCGCACACCAAAGAATCTGTCAAAGATATGTTGATCGCTCAGACCCCATTAGGAAGGTTAGCCACTCCAAAAGATGTAGCAGGACCTGTTTTATTTTTAGCGTCAGACGAGAGCCAATTTATGACCGGACAAGTATTGGTTGTCGACGGCGGATTGGTAATGGCTTAACCATGCAGGGCATGCATAGGCACTGGCGCAAAACCATGGTTCAACGGTCCGTGGCCGTGACCCGTGGTGATGTCTGCTCCGTGCGCAATCGCTTGCACAATAAATTGACGCGCACAGTGCACGGCCTCAGACAAACCCATACCCAAAGCCAAGTAGGCTGCGATAGCAGAAGACAAGGTGCATCCTGTTCCATGCACATTGTTGCTATGGATGCGACGCGAAGACAAACGCTCAGAGGGTGTATTGGGCTGCACCAGCAAATCCATCAGATCATCGCCGGGCAAATGCCCTCCTTTGAGCAAGACAGCGCGCGCGCCCATCGCCAGCAGATCACGTCCTGCAGACTCCAGGACACTGGCGTCAGATATATCTCGACCCAACAACAAAACAGCTTCATCCAAGTTTGGCGTGATGAGGGTCGCGCGAGGGAACAACTCGCGCACCAAGACTTGCACCGTTTCACTGGCAATCAAACGGTCTCCACTGGTAGCCACCATCACGGGGTCCAACACCACGTTTTTCAGCTGGTAGTGGTCGATGGCCCAAGCCACTACATCGACAATTTCTGGGGCATGCAGCATGCCGATCTTGATGGCGTCAGCGCCAATGTCATCC
>RFTR01000096.1 GCA_009923345.1 Betaproteobacteria bacterium | reverse complement strand
ACGAAGCAGGCTTCGAGCGAGGGCTCGACGCGCGTCACGACTGCTTTGTAGATATTGCCTTTGCGTTGTTCGCGGCCTTCGATTTCAATTTCGTAGTCGAGGAGTTTTTGTCCGTCGACGATTGCCAAGCGGCGTTCTTCTGCCTGGGTGGCGTTAATGAGCATCCGTTTCATGGAGCGTACCTTCACATTTCTAAAACATCACAGGCCCATGACGGGCCAACGATGCCAGAGAGGACGTCAGAAAACGAAGGGAATTGCCGTAGCGACCGTCTAGGCGTGCGTTATGAGCACAGCCGACGGGGATTGGGCGCGTGGATAAAAGCGGGTTCGGATAAAAATTTCACGACAACCATGGGTTTGCTAACTCGCTGTAATCCGCTGATGAGGCTCAAAGAAGCATCTCACCAGCTTGGGGTATTCCGTTTCAGTGTTTGCTGAGCGTCTGCTCAACTTTTGGGGCGTTTGGCCATCCAGTCTCTTTGGTACTGGGTCTGCGAAACGGGCCCAAAAGGGGCATCGACCTCACCGCGTTGCTCTGTCCGTGCTCTAATCTCAGTTAAATCAAGTACTTACAAGCAAACGCTGGTGAAACACATTATAGGGGCTATCCACCTAGCTTCAGACCCTTCAGTGAAAACCCTAGCCGTGGACGATGACTCGGCGGGGCAACGGCTCGACAATTTTTTGATGCGCCATCTCAAAGGGGTGCCCAAAACCCATGTCTACCGCATCATCCGTTCGGGAGAGGTGCGGGTGAACAAAGGCCGCGCGTCGGCGGACCAGCGGATAGAGGCGGGAGATTTGATCCGTATTCCGCCAGTTCGCATCTCCGCCCAAATGCAAGCCAAAGAAGACGCCCCAGCACCCGCCCGCGAGTTCGAGGTGCTCATGGAAGACGAAGCCTTGATCGCCATCGACAAGCCCGCCGGGGTCGCAGTGCATGGCGGCAGTGGCGTGAGTTTTGGGGTGATCGAGCAACTGCGCCGTGCGCGGCCGGCTAGTTTGAATTTGGAACTTGTGCACCGCTTAGACCGCGAGACCTCAGGCGTACTGCTGATAGCTAAAAAACGCAGTGCGCTCAAACATTTGCAAGACCAGTTTCGTGACCGCGAAACCGGCAAGACCTATTTGGCCTTGGTACTGGGCTTGTGGCCTTCGAACAAAAAAGTGATCGATGTGCCGCTCTTCAAATACACCGTGGCGACGGGTGAGGCCGAAGGGGAGCGCCGCGTCAAAGTGGTGGGCAAGGACGACCCGAACGGGCAACGCGCCATTACCTTGGTGCGCGTGGCGCGCACGGTAGGGCCTTACACCTTGTTGGAAGTGACGATCAAGACGGGGCGTACGCATCAGATTCGTGTGCACATGGCCAGCCAAGGGCATCCGATCGCGGGTGACGACAAATACGGCGACTTTGAGCAGAACAAACAATTACAAAAGTTGGGTCTCAAGCGCATGTTTTTGCATGCATGGCAATTGAAGTTTCACCATCCAGTGAGCGCGCGTCCTGTGACCGTCAAAGCCCCACTGCCAGCGGCTTTGCAACAATTTATCGATTCCGTCCAGCCCCCTATACAAGCATGAGCACTACGCCAAAGACCCGGCAATTTGATTTGATCGCCTTCGATTGGGATGGCACTTTGTTTGATTCGACGCAAATCATCACGCGTTGCATCCAAGCGGCGGTGCAGGATGTGGGTGGCGCCAAACCTAGTGACACAGCTGCCGCCTTTGTGATCGGAATGGCACTGATGCCTGCCTTGGCCCACGCCGCGCCAGATGTGCCGAAAGAGAAATATCCCTTGCTCGGTGAGCGCTACCGTTTTCATTACCAACAACATGTCAACGACATCAGTTTGTTTGATGGCATCTTGCCCATGCTCTATGCCTTGCGCGAACGGCAACATGTGCTGACCGTGGCGACCGGTAAGAGCCGCAAAGGCTTGACCGAGGCTTTGAACACCGTGCAATTGCAAGGCTTGTTTGACGCATCGCGTACTGCCGACGAAACTGCAGGTAAGCCCAATCCTTTGATGCTCCAAGAGTTGATGGGCGAATTTGGCGTACCGCCCGAGCGCACCTTGATGGTCGGCGACACTACCCACGATTTAGAAATGGCCCAAAGAGCCGGTTGCCCAAGCGTGGGCGTGAGCTACGGCGCGCATGACCATTCAGAATTTGCAGCTTTGCAACCGCGCTTTGTGGCGCACACGGTGCGGGAATTACACGATTGGTTATTGGTAAACGGGTAGCGAGGACAGGATGAACCCAGATGACGCAAATCAACGCATAGCCTTTTGCGCAAGTGCAGATTTACAAGAAGGCGCCAGAGCCGTTCCGTTTGATGTGGTCTACGCAGGACAAACATGCCGCGCTTTTGCGGTGCGTTTTGAAGGCCAGCCCCATGCATATTTGAACCGTTGCACCCATGTGGCGATGGAAATGGACTTCCAGCCTGACCAGTTTTTTGACGACACCGGCAGGTGGTTGCTGTGCGCTACGCACGGCGCAGTCTATGCGCCCGATACCGGCGAATGCGCGGGCGGCCCGTGCCGAGGCGGCTTGGTCAAGATTGACCTTTCAGAAACAGACGGCGTGGTCCACTGGCATACTGCTTACAACTTAAAACCTTTTGAATTTCCTCTTTAACCACCGACATGTCAGATAACCACCAGTTACCCAACACGCCTTCCGCACCCAGCCATAAAGTGGTGTGGGAACGCGATACCTTAGAACGCTTGGCATTTGCTACTTTGGCGGAACAGCGGGCAAGCCGTCGCTGGCGCATCTTTTTCCGATTCGCTTGGCTAACGCTTTTTGCGGTGTTGGTTTGGACGGGATTTCATCGTGTAGGTGTTGGAAGTTCTGGCCCTAGCCAGCCGCATACGGCGGTAGTTGCCATCAAAGGTGAGATTGCAGACGGCTCAGACGCCAGTGCCGAATGGACGGTGAATGCCTTGCGCGCAGCTTTTGAAGACGAAGGGTCCCGCGCTATTGTGTTGCTGATCAACTCACCTGGTGGCAGCCCAGTACAGGCGGGCATCATCAACGACGAGGTGCGTCGCCTTAAGGCTAAATACGACAAACCGGTATATGCGGTGGTGGAGGAATCTTGTGCCTCTGCTGCGTATTACATCGCGGTGGCTGCGGATGAAATTTATGTCGACAAGGCCAGTATTGTTGGAAGTATTGGTGTGTTGATGGACGGTTTTGGTTTTACCGGTTTGATGGACAAACTAGGTGTTGAGCGCCGCTTGATGACGGCGGGCGTGAACAAAGGATTCTTGGATCCCTTCAGCCCGCAAACCAAAGCCCAGCGCACCCATGCGCAAACTTTGCTTGATCAAATCCATGCGCAATTTATTCAGGTGGTGCGTGAAGGACGAGGCAAGCGTTTGAAAGAAACGCCTGAGTTATTTACGGGTTTGTTTTGGAGTGGCCAACAAGCTGTCGATATCGGTTTGGCCGATGGCTTGGGTAACGTTGATTACGTCGCGCGTGAAATTGTCAAAGCCGAAGACGTCATCGATTACACCCGTCATGACAACGTGGCTGAACGTTTAGCCAAGCGTTTTGGTGCTGCGATTGGTGAGGGCGTGGTGCACGCTTTGCAAAGGCAACCGGCGGTTCGATAAACGAACGCCTGTTTACTAGTCTTGCTTTTGATTTCAGGCGGGAATTGCTGCCGTTTTTCGCATTACGCAATTTTGGTCAGCGAATTACTTGCCAATAGCAAACACAGTCGGCGAGTCGCCTATAGCGTGTGATGAGCGCCAGTCCTTTAAGGCGTGACACTGCACATCCATAGTCGGCAGGGTGATTCCGCTGGCGCGCGCAAGCCGCGTGTTGGGTTGCAAACCTTTAAGCAGCGCTTCCCACAAAGCTTTATTGCGATAAGGCGTTTCTATGAAGAGTTGGGTTTGGCCGGTTTTCATGGCCAGTGTTTCGAGTTCACGTATGCGCTGCAAGCGCGCTGCGCTGTCTTGCGGTAAATAGCCAACGAATGCGAAGTTTTGTCCATTCAATCCACTGGCAGCCAAGGCCAAAAGCAACGACACAGGACCCACTAAAGGCACTACCCGAATCCCCAGTTGGTGCGCGGCCATTACGACGGAAGAGCCTGGGTCGGCCACTGCTGGCATGCCCGCTTCGCTGACCAAACCAATGTCCAGGCCTTTCAATGCCAAGGCAAGCAGGGGCTTGGCATCAAACTCACCTTGGTGATCGCCTTTTTTGTGGATTTCGCGCGGCAGTTCGGTGATCTGCATCTCTTGTAAAGTTACCGTGAGTGGTGCAACTTCGTTCACACGTTTTAAAAATGCGCGCGTGCTTTTGGCGTTTTCAGTGATCCAGTGGGTCAAGCCAGATGCGACCCGCAAGGTGGCTTGCGGCAAAACATCGGCGATGGGTGCGGAGGTATCGCATCCAAAGTCGAGTGGCGTGGGTACCAGATAGATCGTGCCTTTTTGCGTAGAAGTCATATGTGTGTTTGTCGCGCGGTTTTTGATTGGCAACACCAATGGAATGCTTATTTAGGAGGGCTTGTTGAAGCGTCAGGCGTTAAAAAATGGAGATCCCCGCGTCTCGCAACATTCGGCAAGTCCGTATCAACGGCAAACCTATGAGCGCTGTTGGGTCGTCGTTGTCGATTGCGTCCAACAAGGCAATGCCTAGACCTTCACTTTTGGCGCTGCCTGCGCAGTCGTATGGCTGTTCGGCTTGTAGGTATGCCTCAATTTCTGCATCAGATAAGTCGCGAAAGCGCACGCACACGGTGGCTACTTCCATTTGTTCAAAACCCGTTGCCTGACACACCACGGCTACCGCGGTTTGAAACACGACTGTTTGCCCGCGCATACGTTTCAACTGTTGCACTGCGCGCGCATGGTTGCCGGGTTTACCCAAAGGTTCACCGTTTAAGTCGGCCACTTGATCCGAGCCGATGACAACAGCATCTGGATGAAGTTTGGCGACCGCGTGGGCTTTGGCCAGCGCCAAACGGCTGGCTAAAGCGAGTGGAAGTTCTCCAACTAGCGGGGTTTCGTCAACTTTAGGAACTACTACGTCAAATGGTATGCGCAAACGCGAAAGTAATTCGTGTCGATAGCGCGAGGTGGAACCCAAAATGAGGGGGCGAGGGGTAGAGGACATAAGAAGTGATTCTCTTACACTGCAACGTATGTCTTCTCCCAATAGTACGCAACACCTTGACGTCAAAGCGTTTGCAACGAACCAAAGCACGTTGTCGGGCGAGGTCGATTTACACAGCATGCCCCGTTTGCACGCAGACTGTGCAGAGGAAGTAGCTGGCAAAGTCACTTGGTCTGCCCAAGGTGAGTTGCGCCAAGCCAGCGATGGTCACGACGCTGCTTGGATGCATTTGCAAGCCAAGACCGAAGTCCCCCTGACCTGCCAACGATGTTTGAAAACCGTTGAGCAGGCTTTGGTGGTCGACAGAAGTTTTCGATTTGTGAAAGACGAGGCAACGGCCGAGGCCGAAGACGATGAAAGCGAAGAGGATCTGCTGGTGATCAGCAAAGACTTCGACTTGCTGGCGCTGGTCGAAGACGAGTTGTTGATGGCCTTGCCGTTGGTGCCTATGCACACTAGCTGTCAAAGTGAGCACGTGCCCACTTCGAAAGACGATTCCGACGCGGATGCAGACGCTAAACCCAACCCTTTTGCGGTTTTGGCGACGATGCGGCTTGGCAAAGACTGATATTCGGCCCAGATCCGCTATAATCGTGGGCTTCGTGTGTTGCTTGCCTGTGCGGGTGGCGTCACCGTGAATTAACCCATTTAACCGTCTAGGAGCCTCACATGGCTGTCCAGCAAAACAAAAAATCTCCTTCTAAGCGCGGCATGCACAATTCGCACGCCGCTTTGACTGCACCTGGTACGGCTGTTGAGCCTACAACGGGCGAAACCCACTTGCGTCACCACATCAGCCCTAACGGCTTTTACCGTGGCCGTAAAGTGCTGAAAAGCAAAACCGAAGCGTAATCCACGCCAATACCAAACGGCCCGCGGCACTCATAGCGCCTCGGGCTTTTGTTTTTCTCCCCAAAGATACCCGCATGATCACAGTTGCCGTTGATTGCATGGGGGGTGACCACGGCCCCCGCGTCACACTGGCTGCTTGCCGGAATTTTTTAGAACACCATCCCGAGGCATCTTTGTTGTTGGTGGGTATGCCTGAGGCTTTGTCTGGGTTTGCCCATCCGCGCGCTAAGGTGGTTGCGGCTTCCGAAGTGGTCGAGATGGACGATCCTATCGAGGTTGCCTTGCGCCGGAAAAAAGACTCTTCTATGCGCGTCGCTATCGAGCAGGTCAAGGACGGTGCTGCCCAAGCTGCTGTGTCTGCGGGCAATACAGGTGCCTTGATGGCCATTGCGCGATATGTGCTTAAAACCATGGACGGAATTGAGCGCCCAGCGATTGCTGGACGCATGCCCAACTTCAAAGGTGGCGGCTCCACTATGCTCGATTTGGGCGCGAATGTCGACTGCACGCCCGAGCATTTGTTGCAATTTGCTGTGCTCGGTTCAGCCTTGGTATCGGTGCTCGATGACATCGAAAGCCCCTCCGTCGGCCTTTTGAATATCGGTGAAGAAGCGATAAAAGGCAATGAAATCATCAAAAAGGCAGCCGAACTGTTGCGAACTGCGTCCATCAGCGGCGATCTTAATTTTTACGGAAATGTCGAAGGTACCGACATTTACCAAGGAACGGTCGATTTGATCGTCTGCGACGGCTTTGTTGGCAATGTGGCCTTAAAAGCCAGTGAGGGACTGGCCCATAAGATCAGCGAAATGCTTAAGCAGTCGTTTACGCGCAATATCTACACGCGAATTGCCGCTATCTTCGCTTATCCTGTTTTATCTCACTTTAAGGATAAAGTAGACCACCGCCGCTACAACGGTGCGGCCTTGCTAGGGCTAAACGGCATTGTGTTCAAGAGCCACGGTTCAGCAGATGAACTCGCCTTCGAGACCGCTTTGACCCGCGCGTATGATGCAGCTCATCACAACTTGCTCGAACGCGTTCGTGACCGTATCGCCCACGCCGCCCCCCTGTTGGGCGTGCCATCGGCCACCGTCTCGGACTGAGCTTTTGCCTAGATGAGCCTTTTTTCTCGTATCACTGGCACCGGAAGCTACCTTCCGCCCCGCCGGTTAAGCAATGCTGATTTGGTCGCTGAACTAGCCACCTTGGGTGTTGAATCTTCGGACGATTGGATTGTTGAGCGCACCGGCATCAGAGCCCGCTACTTTGCTGCCCCTGATGTAGTGAGTAGCGACTTGGCCTTAGAAGCCTGCAAAAACGCCTTGGCTGCGGCTGGCCGTCAACCCCAAGATATCGATCTCATTATTGTGGCGACTTCTACGCCTGACATGGTCTTTCCGTCGACGGCTTGCATCTTGCAGCA
>RFTR01000095.1 GCA_009923345.1 Betaproteobacteria bacterium | reverse complement strand
AACGGCGTACCAAGCTTTCTTTGCACAAGCTTGTAAAGCCAAGCTGACGAATTTGTTATCGGCAAGCGGCGCATGCGCCCAGATGCGAGATACCCATTCACTCATGCGGTAGACCACAGCACCAGCAGGGCCAAAGCCCAATGCAGCAAATACAGAGAAGCACGCCATAACACCAAACACATGGCGGTGCGCAGAAAGCACAGAAAACTCAATCACATGGCGCAACAACTCTTGGCGCGGCAAAGTACCAACCGCTTCTTGCTTCCAATGCGCCAATGACTCACGCGCTTGTTGTTCGTCACCCTCTTCCAATGCGTCACGGATATCCGTGAAGTAATGGCTGAACTGACGAAAACCCAACGCCAAATACAAAACCCCCACACTCCAAATCATTGCCGCTGGCCAACCCAACCAAGCTAATAAGCTCCAATGGATGATGAGCGATAAGACGGAAGGCACGCCTACTGCCAAGGCCCATGTCATCCATGCAAGCTTTTCTTGTCCCGCGTCAAAAGTGTGACTAATCCACTCTAACCAAGCACGCAAAGCACGATGCGCCCAGTTGTCATGCGCCAAAGGACGCACTTGTTCAATTAAAAATGCAAAGAGTAGGGCTAAGAAACTCATAGCCCGATGATAACTACTAGGCTTGTAAGAAACGATAAAAGTTGCGCAACATCCCAGCCGTCGCCCCCCAGATGAATCGCTGATGGTGCCCGTCTTGATACGGCATAGACAACCATTGACGTTGCACGCCCTCAAACTCCCACACATGCCAACGGTGGTTGGCGGGGTTCATCAAATAGGCCAAAGGCACTTCGAATGCATGCGCTACTTCGTTTGTGTTGATTTGAAGTTCCATAGCTGGATCAATCAAAGCAACGATCGGTGTCACATGAAAAGCCGAGCCGGTGATGTAGGTGGGTAATTCGCCGAGCACCTGCACGTGATGCGACTCAAGTCCAACCTCTTCGTAGGCTTCTCGCAATGCAGTGGCAGCGGCATCTGCATCTTGTGCATCGCACTTTCCACCAGCGAACGCAACTTGGCCGGCATGGGTACTCATGTGCTGGGTGCGCTGGGTGAGCAACACAGTGGGTTCATCGCGCATCACAAGTCCCATCAAAACAGCAGCTTGCGAGGGCTCGCGTTCCATAAATTTCCGCTCGCGCATGATTTCTGGTTGCCAATTTGGCGGCTGCGCAAAGCGTTCTTGCAGGGCTTTTGCCGTACACCTATCGCTTAGTACGGGCGCGAGATGGCTGTCTATCCGATCGACAGGAACCTTGAGTGGATCGAAGTTGGACGGATTAGACATTTAAAACAATACAAAAGCCACCGCAAGTGAACACTTGGGGTGGCTTATGGTGAGCCAAAGCTTGGAGTGGCTTACTCAGCCGCTGCTGCAGCGGCTTTGTTGGCAGCTGCAGATTTGCTAACCAACTTTTCTTTAATTCGGGCCGACTTACCGCTACGGTCACGCAAATAATACAACTTGGCGCGGCGCACGTCGCCACGGCGCTTGACTTCGATGCTGGCGATCAACGGGCTGTATGTTTGAAAGGTACGCTCGACGCCTTCACCGCTAGAGATTTTGCGAACGGTAAAACCGCTGTTCAAACCGCGGTTGCGCTTGGCAATGACTACGCCTTCGTAAGCCTGTAGGCGCTTGCGCGTACCTTCGACCACATTGACGCTAACGATGACGGTGTCGCCAGGAGCGAATTCGGGGATTTTTTTGTTGAGGCGAGCAATTTCTTCTGCCTCAAGGGTTTGGATTAAATTCATAAAGGCCTCTGATGGATCGTGACCGCGCTACACAAAAGGCTTCTTGTGACTTTTAATTAAAAGACCCGAAGCGGCCGGTCAGAGGATCGAAAAGCCCACCATTATAGCGACTTTTGCTGCCTAAGCAAAGCCTCGTCTTGGGCAGTCAATAAGCCTGCAGTGCGCGCAGCGTCCAACAAGTCTGGGCGCAGTCGCTGGGTGAGTGCTAAGCGCTGGGCTCGACGCCAAGTCTCAATTTGGGCGTGGTGACCCGATAAAAGCGCCTCGGGAACGCCCTGCCCTTGCCATTGCTCGGGCCGCGTGAAGTGCGGGCAATCTAGCAATCCGTCTAAGGCGGGGTGGAAACTGTCCATTTGCGAACTGTCCCCATCTTGCAAAACGCCTGGTTGCAAACGGGTCACCGCATCCAACAAGGCCATGGCGGCGATTTCGCCTCCGGACATCACAAAGTCGCCCAAGCTGATTTGCTGGTCTACAAACTGGTCGATAAAGCGCTGGTCCACGCCCTCATAACGTCCGCAGAGCAAGACAGCGCCAGCACTATCCGCCCACTTTTGCACCGTAGTGTGCTTCAGCGTTGGGCCAATCGGCGAGAAAAGCACCAAAGGCGCCACTTGACGGTCTTGGCCACGCTCTGCGCGAATCGCTTCCAAGCAAGCGGCTAGGGGTTCGGCCATCATCACCATGCCGGGTCCGCCGCCAAAGGGTCGGTCGTCGACCCGGCGGTAACTGCCTTGCGCATAGTCGCGCAGATTCCAGAGTTTGACCGCCACTTGTCCCGACTCATAGGCGCGGCGTGTAACGCCACTGACTAAAAAGGCTTCGAAGATCTCTGGAAAAAGTGTGATGACGTCGAAACGCATGTTGATTGAAGTTTAGTTTTGACTGATGTCTAGTGCGTGCAAAGGCGCGTCTTATGCAAACAGTCTAGGTGTCAAAGTCGGCTTGCCAGTCAGCCGTGATGCGCTTGGCTACAAGGTCAACTGCATCAATATATACGCCAACAAAAGGAATCATGCGCTCTTTGCTTTTGCCGTCTTCTTGGTAAGCAAGCACTAACACGGTTTGAGGCCCTGTGTGCAACAGCTCTCTGACTTGTCCCAATGCAGCCCCTTCACGATTGACCACATCAAGTCCGATGAGATCAACCCAGTAGTACTCGTCCGTTTCAGGGGTCGGAAAACTAGCACGAGAAATAAAGATGCGTGCGCCTTTGAGTAACTCGGCACCGTTGCGGTCGTCAATGTTTTGCGCGTTTGCAACGACGGAATCGGAATGGTCTTTAGCTTCTTTGATTTTGAGCAGGACAGTGCCAGAGAATGCTTTGACACCTTTTTCGGAGGGTTGTAAAAACCAACGCTTAGAAGAAAAAAGCGCCTCCGGGGAAGCGCTGTAGGGCAAGACTTTGAACCAACCCTTTATGCCCCATGCGTCTGCAATACGCCCTACTTCGATAGCGTCCGCAGGAAGTTCTGCGGCCTCGAAGGCGAGCGTCATGGCAGCGCCTTGTGGCGATTTAAGCGGCTACTTTGGCCGCTTGCTTG
This sequence comes from Betaproteobacteria bacterium, assembly GCA_009923345.1. Taxonomy (GTDB): domain Bacteria; phylum Pseudomonadota; class Gammaproteobacteria; order Burkholderiales; family Burkholderiaceae_C; genus Limnohabitans. The sequence goes on along the minus strand of RFTR01000095.1, from coordinate 4,139 downwards.
ACTAGACGCACCACGGTTGGCGAGCATTGAGCGCCAACGCTGGTCCAGTGGGCCAGACGGTCTTGCGCAAGGCGCAAGCTTTCGGCTGCACCTTTGGCCAATGGGTTGTAAAAGCCAATACGTTCGATAAAACGGCCGTCGCGACGGTCGCGCTTGTCAGCTACAACAATGTTAAAAAACGGACGGGCTTTAGAACCGCCGCGTGAAAGTCGAATGACGACCATAGTGAATCCTTCGGGTGGTTGGGGTATTCCAGCGTTTGAGACACGCGCTAGGCCACCCGGCCAGCGACACGCTGAAAAGCCCTCCATTATAGCCAGAGATACACTGCCTGTCATGAAAAACAAAACTCTCGCTGCGTGGTTGGCCTTTCTGGGCGGGTCTTTGGGTCTGCACCGCTTTTATTTATTTGGCATTTGGGACACTTTGGGTTGGATGCTGCCTGTTCCCACGGCTTTGGGGATTTATGGCGTGCAACGGGTGCAAGAGTTTGGCTTAGACGATGTTGCTAGCTGGCTGCTCATTCCACTCGCAGGATTTTGCTTTGCGGGTTGTGCCTTGAATGCAATTGTTTACGCGCTGATGACCAAAGAGGTTTGGAATGCCAAATTCAACCCCATGGCACCCCAAGACGCACCAGAAGGCCAAACTAACTGGATGACTATCGGCGCGATTGTTTTATCGTTACTAATTGGGACCACGGTGCTGATGTCTAGCATCGTTTTTAGTATTCAGCGGTACTTCGAATACCAAATCGAAGAAGCACAGAAAATTTCGCAGTAACTCAGTAAATCAACAAACTCAGCCAATAAGCCAAACCTGCGACAAAAGCACTAGCAGGAATTGTCAACACCCAAGCCCAGACAATATTTCCCGCAACGCCCCAACGCACAGCGCTTGCTCTTTTGGTCGAACCAACACCCACGATGGCGCCCGTAATCGTATGGGTGGTAGAAACCGGAATACCTAAACCAGTTGCCAAGAAAAGGGTGATAGCTCCTCCAGTTTCTGCACAAAATCCGCCTACTGGTTTGAGCTTGGTTATACGCTGCCCCATGGTTTTGACGATGCGCCAACCGCCAAACATAGTGCCCAAGCCAATTGCCAGATAGCAACTCACAACAGTCCAAGAAGGTGGAGCTTTGTCTTCGGCGGCAGCGTAGCCCGTCGCAAGCAACAGCATCCAAATAATGCCAATGGTTTTTTGTGCATCGTTTCCACCATGACCTAGGCTGTATGCGCCAGCAGAGACTAGCTGCAAGCGACGAAACCACTTATCTATTCGGGAAGGTCTAAAGCCTCGAAAGACCCAAGCCACCAACACCATCATGAGAGAACCTAATAAAAACCCCAGCAATGGAGACACAAAAATAAATAGCAAAGTCTTCAAAATACCCGCACCAATTAATGCACCCGTACCCGCTTTGGCAATGACAGCCCCAGAAATTCCACCGATCAAAGCATGCGATGAACTGCTAGGGATGCCGTAATACCAAGTCAAAACGTTCCAAGTGATAGCACCCACCAAGGCTCCAAATACCACATGTGTATCGACAATACCTGGCTCCACAATGCCTTTCCCTACCGTGGCAGCGACGCTTAAGTGGAAGATAAAAATAGCGATGACATTGAAGAACGCGGCAAACAAAACGGCTTGCGCAGGCTTCAAAACGCCAGTAGAAACTACCGTGGCGATTGAATTAGCAGCATCGTGAAACCCGTTCATGAAATCGAACGCCAAGGCCAAGATCACCAAGAGTGCCACCACCCAAAAGGCAGTTTGTACGCTTTCCATATGTACTCCGTGGGATCAGGAGTTTTCGAGGACGATGCCCTCGATCAAATTAGCCACGTCTTCACACTTGTCGGTGATGGTTTCGAGCAACTCATAAACAGCCTTGAGTTTGATGAGTTCACGCACATCGGGTTCTTCGCGGAATAACTTACTCATTGCGCTGCGCATCACACGATCTGCATCCGATTCGAGTTTGTCGATTTCTTCGCAAGTCTTAAGTGCCGCTTCTGCAGTGGCTGGATCGGTGATTTTGTCCAATAATTTGATGGCATAGCTGACACGCTCGCAGCACTTGAGGCTGAGGTCGGTCAAACGCGTGATTTCCTCGGTCATGTTCTTGACGTCGTATAAAGACATGGTCTCTGCGGAGTCTTGGAATAAATCCGCCACGTCGTCCATGGTGTTGATAAGTGAATGGATTTGCTCCCGGTCTATAGGCGTGATGAATGTTTTGTGGATCATGCGGTTGACTTCGTGCGTCACGCGGTCGGCTGCATGTTCAGCATTGATCACTTCTTGGTTGTATTTATCTCTGAGAATTGGGTCGTTGTAGTGAGCCACCAATTGCGAAAAAGCGCGCGCCGCATTCACGATGTAGTCTGAATGCTGGTTGAACATGAAGAAAAAATTGCCCTCGGTGGGCAGTAACTTTCCAAACAACATGGGAGATCTCCAGATTTATGACTTATTAGTGACTTTTTAAGACATGTGAAAGTGTAAGCGCAGCTTACAAACGATAAATGTCTTGCCCCGATACCTGCTCCAACCATTGAGTCCTAACTAAGTCTGGGCAAATTTCAGCCAAAGGCTTTAAAACAAAGGCACGCTCTCGCCAAAGCGGGTGGGGCACTTTCAGTCGTGGCGTATCCAGCGCGACATCACCATAAAAAATAATGTCTAAGTCCAATGTACGCGGCGCATTGGGAAAAGGTCTTTCCCGCCCAAAGATGTTTTCTAAATTTTGCAAGGCGTCTAGCAATTCCAAAGGCGGTAAGTCTGTTTCATATATCGCAACGGCGTTCACAAATTCGGGCCCAGACGCCATTTGCGGGGCACTGGCATACAAAGAAGAGGCTTTGTGTAATTTCGTAGTGGCTAGCGCACCAACATCTTGGATGGCTTGCAGCACCGTAGCCTGAGCGTCTCCCAAGTTGGCACCAAAAGCCACGCAGACCTGAACCAAGTTTTACTCCGCGGAAGGTTCGCGCTCAACTCCGCCTGCAGGTTTGCGTCGTCTACGGCGTTTTTTAGGCGCCGCATCTTGCGGAGCTGCAGTTCGGGCTTGTTGCAACAAGTCTTCGCGCGTGGCGTCGTCTGCCAAGCTGAATTCTTGCCACCAATCGGCGAGTAATTCGTCTACCTCGCCCACATCTGCGCGCAAACGCATGAAGTCAAAGCCTGCACGGAAACGTACATGGTCAACCAGGGTCCAAGGCCCACTGCCGACGCGTTTTTCAAAGCGGGGTTGCATCAACCAAATATCGCGCATATCTGCACCGAGCTTGCCTCTGCCTGAGACGTCGCCAATACGGGAATCGAACACTTCGTCGATAGCATCTTGCAAGGCAGGGAAGGGCGGTTGCTTGAGGCGGCGCGCGTTCCAACTCTCGCGCACGTCCGACCATAAAACGCAGGCTAGTAAAAAGCTAGGCGCTACCGGCTTGCCTTCGCCAACACGGCGGTCGGTATCTTGCAATGCGGTTTTGACAAACTCTTCGTCGGAGCGCGCCACAACAACGTCTAGCAAGGGGTAAATCCCTTTTTGCAAACCCAGTAACTTCAATTGCGCGACGCTCGCGAGCGCATGGCCAGTTTGTAAAAGTTTCAGCATCTCGTCAAACAAGCGGCTTTGCGGGACTTCGGTCAAGAGCTTGAGCATGCGCTTCAAAGGCGCGGCCGTTTTAGCTTCCAAAGAAAAACCCAGGTCACTGAGTTTTGCCACAAAACGCACAGCGCGGATGATGCGCACAGGATCTTCGCGGTAGCGGGTGGCGGGATCACCGATCATGCGCAAGACTTTTTTCTTCGCGTCGGCAATGCCGCCGTGGTAGTCGATCACTTCTCCCGTTTCGGGGTCGTAATACATGGCGTTGATGGTGAAGTCGCGCCGCGCAGCATCCTCATCTTGGGGGCCCCAGACGTTGTCGCGTAAGACGCGGCCACTGGCGTCCACTGCGTGCTTCATGCCGGCAAGCTCTTGCTTACTGCTGCGCTCGTTGCCAGTGACTTGCGTGGCGTCGGCGTTGTCGAGATGCGCTCGGAAAGTGGAGACTTCGATCACCTCGTGTTCACGGCCCCGGCCATAGACCACATGGACGATACGAAAGCGCCGTCCAATGATGAA
>RFTR01000094.1 GCA_009923345.1 Betaproteobacteria bacterium | reverse complement strand
TGGCTTGATCGGATTAATTTGCGACACCATCCGTTTGATGGTGGTGTCTTCAGGCACTTTAAGCCCCTACGCGGTGGAAGACGTCATGACCGCGTCGATCAAACTGCATCACCACAACGAAATGAAAAACGCCGATGCCATCGGTACATTGGCTGGCGCCTTACCAGCGCTGGGAATTGTGGCCTGTGTGTTGGGTGTGGTGAAGACCATGGGCGCAATTGACCAGCCCCCACCTGTGTTGGGTGCCTTGATTGGTGGCGCCTTGGTGGGTACGTTCCTCGGCGTGTTCTTGGCTTACGGTATTTTTGAGCCCTTTGGTAGCCGTTTGAAGCAAATCATTGACGAAGACGGCGAAGTGCTCAACGTTGCCAAGCAGATTATTTTGGGCAACATGCACGGATATCCAGTTCCTCTCATCATTGAGGCTGGACGAGTTTGTATCAGCCACCACAACCAGCCCACTTTTGGTGAAATCTTCGACGCGCTGAGGAAGTAATGGCTGACGAAAAAGACCCCAACGCGCCACCGGAAGCGCTGGCTCCGGTCATCATCATCAAGAAAATCATTGATGATGGTCACGGTGGTGCGCACGGCGGCGCTTGGAAAATTGCGTTGGCCGACATGATGACGGCCATGATGGCCTTCTTCTTGTTGATGTGGCTGTTGGGCGCGTCGAATGACGATCAACGTAAAAGTATTGCTGACTATTTCAAGCCAGCGTCTCAAAGCCTGGTCCCATTCGGCCAATTGGCAGGTTCCAACGGCATGTTCGGTGGACGTTCCATCATTGACCCCGACGGCTTCCCCTTCTCTGCCAAACAAACTGCTTTGTTAGAGCGTTTGACTCCTCGCTCTGAAGGCGGTCCTAACCCCAACACCGATCCATCTCAAGAAAACGAGAACCCCTACTCTGACCCCGACAAACTGTCGCCTGAGCAGAAAAAAGAAATCGCTGCGGCCAAAGAAAAAGCCGACTTTGACAAGCTAGAAAAAGAAATCGAACAAAAACTCGCCGAGAACAAAAAACTCAGCGACTTGAAAGACCAAGTCTCTATTACCCGTGACAAACAAGGGCTGCGCATTGAAATCATCGATAAAGCCGACTTTGCCATGTTTCCAAGCGGGGGCATCGGTATGCAGGGTAAGGCTGCTAATTTGATGAAAGAAATCGCGGCCTCCCTAGCGCAAATACCTAATAAAGTTGCGATTCGCGGTCATACCGACAGCGTGCCGTTCCAAAACAAAGACGGCACTGAAACCCGTAATAACTGGTCTTTATCGGCAGAACGCGCAGAAGTGACGCGTCAAATACTGGAGAAAAGCGGTATTCCTGAAAGTCGCTTTGCGCGCATCGAAGGCGTGGCAGACACCGATCCGTTCAATCCCAAAGACAAACGCGATCCGCGTAACCGTCGTATGAGCATTACAGTGCTCTATAACGACCAAGAATAATTTTTTGGGCTAGCGTGAATAACAGGTAGCGCAACCTGTTGCAAATAAATCAAGCTGTTTTTATCAGGCCGAGCGCAACTCGTATTTGTTAATTTTTTCTATCAACGTTGTGCGCTGCAAGTTCAGTAATTTCGCCGTACGCGACACATTGCCAGAATTGCGCTCAAGCGCTTGCTCAATGATGCTGCGCTCGATTTGCGCCATCCGCTCTTTCAATGACAGGCCCTCTGGCGGCAAATGCGGCATGCCTTGGGCGAGCATGATGATGCTTTCGATCTCATTCTCTTCAGGCTCTGGCTGATTTTGCATTCCGCTTTCTGCCAAAACCTCGGGCGGGGGTGTCATTTCTAACTTGGCTAGTAAGGGCGACTGGGCCTGCAATTCCGCTTGTGCCGACACCAAACCTTTGGGTAGCAGGGTAGGGGGAATGGCTCGCAAATCCAATTCTTGTCCTGCATACAGGGTGCTGAAGCGATCAACTAAATTGGAAAGTTCACGCACATTTCCCGGCCATGGGTACTTTTGTAGTGCTGTCAAAAAATCTGGCTTGAAGGTGATGGGCTGTTTGCCAAACGCCGCACATTTTTTTGCAAAAAATGTCAGTAATTCAGGTACATCTGTGTTGCGCTCACGCAACGCGGGCGTCACCATCGGTAAAACATTAAGCCGATAGTACAAATCTTCGCGAAAACGACCGGCTTCAATCTCGGTGTCGAGGTCACGGTGGGTTGCGGCTATGACACGCACATCTACCTGTACCTGTCGGGTTCCACCAATCGGGTCTACCGTGCGCTCTTGCAAAACGCGCAGCAGTTTTACCTGCATATCGAGCGACATGTCGCCAATTTCGTCTAGGAATATCGTGCCGCCATGGGCTAATTCGAAGCGACCAATGCGGTCGGCGACCGCACCTGTGAAAGAGCCTTTTCTATGACCAAAAAGTTCACTTTCCAGCAAATCTTTGGGAATAGCGGCGCAATTAATAGGTACAAAGTTCGCGCCACAGCGGTCAGACTGGTCGTGTAACAAACGGGCTAAAAGCTCTTTGCCAGTGCCACTTTCACCGGTAATCATGACCGTCGCATTGGAATTGGCCATCGTTGCGACCAAATTGCGCAATGTTTTGGCAGATTCGCTAGATCCGATAAATTGGGTAGTGGGCTTCATGTCAAAAATTCCTACACTGGATTGTCTAATACTGATAAATTCACGCAAGACATCAAAAGTACTAAAACTATCAATAAATCGCCTAACAATCAATTTGTCAGGTTAAAGATGTGCCCCCAACTGACGAATCGTGTGGGAGACCTATACAAGGACACCGACCATGAAACGCGCCACTTTTTGGGCTCTAGTAGCCACCGCTTTGTTGACCACTGCTTGCGCATTGCCGCCTGCCAAAAACGCCAAATCCGCTGAGCAAATGAAGACAGAAGAATCTGCCAACATGATCACGCCCATGACGGAAAAGCGCGAGACTTTGGTCGCGACTGGTTATGCCGTCATCAGCATTCAGAACCACCGCAACGCGTCTCAGCAACGTTTGCTGGCAATTCGTGCTTCAAAGTTGGACGCCTACCGCGCCTTGACCGAACAGGTCTATGGCCAGCAACTAGATGCCAACACCACCATCGCCGATATGACGGTGATGAGCGACACCTTCCGTGCGCGTGTGGAAGGCGTGGTCTACGGTGCCGTGTTGGTCAGCATCACCCCAGTGGGTGACGACACTTATGAGACCACCTTGTCTCTAGACCGCCGCATCGTCAACGACTTGCGTTCGCTCTACATTGCGCAACTGAGCACCAAACGCTAATTGGCAGTTTTGACTGCTTGGCGTTTCGCTTATCTTTAACTTCTGCACGCAATAGCTTTACCGAGTTTGTTCCATGCCTAGCCGTTTTTCTTTGTTGTCTGAGTCTTTGCATCGCTGGCTAGGCCCAAGCATGTTGTTTAGTGTCTTATGGGCATTCAACGCGGGCGTTTATGCACAAGACCTCAAGCCTGAACAAAGGCTAGAAGCTATTCGCGCTGCGTTGGTGGAAGCAGCGATGAAATCCAACACCCGCGTCAGCACCACAAGCTGGATGGATACACGCGGCGCATTGTTAGAACTCAATCGTTTTTCTTCCGAAATCAGGTTACGCGACATCCAAATTGGCCAGTACCAAAAAACCAATACCGTTGAATCAGTTGAATTGTCAAACCGTACCTTGGAGAGCGTAGCGCCCGTCAGTTGCATTGCACCACGGGCGCGCTCACCGATTCGCCATGTGATGCGTGTGAGCTTGGACTTGGCGTCCAGCATTGCGCCTGAGCACCACTACCTGGCCCAAAAAATCGGGTTTGCAGCCAGACAACAGGCTATGCAAGCCTCCGCCCAAACCCAGCACTGGCGTTTGATGACTGATGCCGCTTACAAGCGCGCCTACGAGCGACTGATTTACGGCCAAGGTGAAGAATCTGTGCAGTGGTCCTTGCAACTCACTGTGTTACCTGCGCGCGTAAACCTCAACACGGGTGAAAATCCCGCTTTTATTTTGGCTTGGCAGGTGCAAGCTGGCCCCAATAAGCCTGTGTGGTTTGGCGCGCAAAACCTGCTGTTTGGCGTCACTGTTCCCAAAGCATATGGCACACCAAAGTTAGACATCGACACCCTGTCGTCGATTGAGATGACCGTTAACAATATGGTTAAAGAACTTGACCGCCAACTCGCGTGCGACCCCCAAAGCTTTGCTGTTGAAAAGAACGAAGACGGCCAATTGGTCCTTCACGCCGGCAGGACGTCTGGTTTGCGTGTGGGCGATCAAATCGTCTTGGCCGACGCCCGTTTGTTGCCAGGACGCGCCATAGAATCCGGCGCACTTGACGCGGCGGTGCTGGCCGAAGTTAAATCGGTGTCAGATTACCAAGCTGAGATACGCCAAGTGGCTGGAAAAAAACAAACATTCCAGGGTAGCTGGGTAGCGTGGCCCTTTATCTACTAACGAAACCGTCGGAGAACTTCTATGTCTTACATCAACGCTTGCCTTCGACTCGCCATCTGCCTTGGTGCTTTGGTGGGCGCAACACTCGTTTTTGCTTTGGATGTACAAGGCAAGGGCCCCGCTAAAACCTATGACGTGGTCTCTGGCGACACCTTGGACAAAGTGATTCGTGCCACCATGGCCGATAGCCCTCTCAAAATTGAAATATTGCGCACCGCCTTCATCCAACAAAATCCGCAAGCTTTCACCAAAACCCCTCCACGCACATTGATGGCTGGTTCTATATTGACCATCCCAGACCATGACAACTTGGTCGCCATGTACCTCAAGTCAGGCAAAAGCGCGCCTTCTAAAAACGCGACCGCCTCGAACACCAGTTCAGGTCCCGGTTCAGGCGGTTACGCCACCACCGACTTGAACATGAACGAGCGTAAAAACTGGGTGCGTTACCCTTAAAGGGCATGCCATGGCGTTGCTCGGGCCTGAGGGCGTCAACCAAGTTTCGCGTATCACGCCGGTCACCCTCGACCTGCGTCAAATATTCATAGAAGCGACAGTCGCCAAAGAACTGGGTTTACACGACGGACAAGTCGTGCACGCGGTTGCAGCCTTGCACAAAGACGAACTCAAGCTCGCTATGAACGAGCATGTGTTCAATTTACCCCTCTCGCCCTACATCAAAGAGGGTGACCTCGCGCAACTTCGTGCGCAGTTGTTGCCCAATGGCAAGTGGACATTGCAATTGCTCCACACGGGCACCTATGCGGGTTTGCAAACTTCCCAAGCTGCGCAGGCAGCATTGGCTGCACAAACTGCCCAAGCAGCAGCACAAGCGTTGGGGCCTTCGCGTTTCAATGCTTTGTTGGTGCAACCCGAGGGTTTTGCGAACTGGGTCAATCTGTTGCGCCCTGGTATTTTGGAAGCGCTTTTGCCAGCAGGCGTTGCCAGTGAACTCAGAGAACGCGTCAAAGCGCACCGCTTGACCATGGCTAATTTGCAACCTCTGTCTTTGCGCCGTTTTGTGTTGAAACACACCACCTCTGCCGAGGCCAGTTTGGCCCAATCCCAAGAGGTGCAAGACGATGAAAAGGTCTTGTTGCGTTTGCTCATGACCGAGCGTCAACGCATGGGGGCGATAGAAGAGGGCGAAACCCAAGACGCCTTGAAGCATGCTTTGGACGAAGTCGAAGCTGCCCAATTGCAAGCAGTGAAAGATTGGCGCAATGGCGACCTTAACCTGAGTTTTGTCATTCCCTTTACCGATGCCGATCCGCTAGAGATGCAGTTCGAGAAAAAAGGCGATAAACCTGGTCAGTCCAAAAACCCCTTGATTGTCAATATGCATACGAATAGCCGTGTCTTGGGCGAGGTGTGGCTCAAAACTAGCATCAGTGGTAGCGCAGATGTCAATCTCACCATGTGGGCCTTGCGCTCCGACATTGCAGCCCAAGCCAAAGAAAACGCCAGTGAATTGACCTACGAACTCGAGTCTGCCGGTTTGAGGCTCGGTAGTTTTCAGGTCTATAACGCCCCACGGCCCGATGCCTCGCAAAAACGCGAAGTGCCCAAGCACGGCGTTCTGATAGACACTGAGGTGTAAATGAAAAACACCCCGTACCAACAAGCCGTTGCCCTCGAATACGGCAAAAACAAAACGCCCATCGTCTCCGCCAAAGGGGAGGGCGAGTTAGCACGCCGCATCATTGCAGAGGCTAAACGCCAAGGCGTTTATGTGTCAGAAGATCCTAGGCTATTGGCCATGCTCAGCCGCTTAGATGTGGGGCAAGAAATCCCAGAAGATATGTTCACCGCTGTCGCCGTTATTTTGGCTTGGGTGTATTGGCTCAGAGGCATGCAGCCTGGTGACGAGGCTGGTAAAAAAGTCGCTTAATTAGCTTTGCTAAGCGCAAACTCAGATCTTGGAGAGAAATTAGGCTTCTGCGTAGCCTCTACCGCGGCGAACGCGTGAGAGTTTGCCCAATCGGTCATACATTTCGACCGAGCTGGTTGGGTCAAACACATTCAGACTCTGAAGGGCGCCACGGATGGCGTCAATTTTGCGGCTGATTAGCACTTCGTTGCGTCTGTGCATATCTCGGCACAAAGCCATGTGTTCTTTGAATTCATCCCATTCAGACCCGAGCGCATCGGCTGATTCAGGGCCATCAATGCGGGCAAGACGCATTAACTTTTGCAATAAATCGTTTTTTGTGCTTTGCGACGCTTCGAATGCGTCTAAATTTTGCGCTTTGAGTTGTTCAAACTCTAACTCCAACATGTCGTAGAGCTCGCGCGCCAATACCTCAGCCTGAGCCAAATGCTCTGCTGAGGGGGCCTCTGTTGTCGCTGCTTCCGTCATTACGATGTCGGTCATGCGCGGTCTGAGTCAGATCAGTTGGTGATCAGTTTTTCTAAAGCCACAAAGCTCTCTGCAATGCGGCGTGGATTGACGGGGTAGTTACCGTCTTTGATCGCTTGCTTGATTGACTCGACCTTGGCGCGGTCAAATTCTGGCTGGGCCATGACTTTTTGGGCCACATTGCTCAAACTGATTTTGTCGGCACCAGGCGCAGCTTTCGCAGGCGCAGACTCTTCTTTGGCCGAAGCTGCAGAAGTGCCTTTGGGGTCAACTTTCTCAATCGCGTTGCGGGCAGCCGCATTCGATTGGGTCATACGACCGTAATTGGAGATGGGATCACTCATATCTTTCTCACTTTCAAGACCCGAAATGCGGGTCAAACCTTTTCACAACACTCAAATCGGCACCAAGTTTTAGAACTTGAGGCCTTTCCACCAAAAAACCTTCAAATACTTGCACAAGTGCATTTTTGAATACTTTAGAATTCATATTAACGAATCCTCGCTGTGTTGGGTCCTGTGATCACCGCTATCAATGATCGACCCGACTCGCTGTTTTTCAAGCGCACTTGCTCACCTAAACCACCATCTTGTAGCGCTTCCGCCCGCATGGTGATCAAAAATCCTTGTCCTTGGCCGGCGCTGACCTGCACTTCCTGTCCCCGTTTCACCATGACCGCTGCCTTCACGTCGTAGGTTCGCAGAGGCGAGTTGGGTGTCAAATCGCGCACCAGTTCCATATTCAATAGCAATTTTGGGTCCACGATCACTTGGTTCTCCATGCCGGGGATAGGCATCTCAGCCTCCACGAACATGGCGGGGGTGATCAAAGTCCCGCGTTTGAGCATCTCTTTGGACACCAAAACCTTGTGCAATGCAGGTCCCGCAGGGCTTACTCGGTTAGGAGACGCTGACTCTGTGCCATTCGTCAAGGTCACAAAAAGTTGCCACTGCGGCTGACTGCAACGCACT
>RFTR01000093.1 GCA_009923345.1 Betaproteobacteria bacterium | reverse complement strand
GTTTTCTTTTCGGTCATATCCCACATTGTGCCGTGCACAAATCTGTGACAACTACAATCACGTGTTACGTTTATTCCACCCCGCCATGGCCGTTTTTACCGAAGTCTCTGAATCCAAAGCCCAAGAATTGCTTACCCAATTACAACTGGGTGATTTAGTGGAACTCAAAGGCATTCAAGGTGGCATAGAAAACACCAACTATTTTTTAACCAGCAGCGCGGGCGCCTATGTTCTGACGCTGTTTGAACGCCTCACGCACCAGCAATTACCTTTTTATCTGCATTTGATGAAACATTTGGCCCACCACGGCATCCCTGTGCCAGATCCTGTGGCCAATTCAGACGGTAATATTTTACTAACCCTAGAAGGCAAACCCGCCGCTGTGGTCAACCGCTTGATCGGCAGGAGTGAGCTTGCCCCAACACCGCTGCATTGCCATGCAGTCGGTGATATGTTGGCGCGTATGCATTTAGCTGGTAAAGACTACAACCGCCATCAACCCAATTTACGTGGGTTGGCCTGGTGGAACGAGACAGTTCCTGTGGTGTTGCCTTTTTTGAGCAACGCGCAAAACCGTTTGATCCAAAGCGAACTCGCTTTTCAAAACCATGTTGCCCATTCTTCTGCTTATGCTGCGCTCCCCCGCGGACCCGTTCATGCTGACTTGTTTCGCGATAACGTAATGTTTGAAGGCACAGGTAACGCACTGCAATTGACTGGGTTTTTCGATTTTTATTTTGCAGGCGTAGACACTTGGCTGTTTGATTTGGCTGTGTGTCTGAACGACTGGTGCATTGATATAGACACTGGTGCCTTACATGTGGATAAAACTACTGCTTTGCTTGCCGCATACCAAGCCGTCAGACCATTGATTGGCGCTGAGCGTCAATTGCTCAACCCCATGTTGCGCGCTGGTGCCTTGCGTTTTTGGACATCTCGCTTGTGGGACTTTCATCTTCCGCGCAAAGCGAGCATGCTTTCACCGCACGACCCGAGCCACTTTGAACGTGTTTTGCGTCAAAGATTGGCACAACCGATCGGGCTTTCTACATGAAACTTAATGTTGTGGAAGCACGCACTGGATCTAAATGGGTTCGGCAAGGTATTCGCGTGTTTTGGAAACAGCCCATTGCTATGAGTGGATTGTTTTTCCTCTTCATGGCCATCATGTCGCTATCGGCATTGCTACCTGTCGTCGGCAGTTTTATCGCACTCTCTCTTTTGCCAGCTGCCACCTTGGGGCTGATGGCAGCGAGTCGTGAAGTGGAATTAGGCAAATTTCCTATGCCCACCATTTTGGCGATTGCGTTTCGCGCCAGCAAAGAACGTAAGCACGATATGGTGGTATTGGGCCTGCTTTATGCGCTCGGCTTTGTTGGTGTGATGGGGCTATCTGCTCTGGTTGACGGTGGTGGTTTTGCGAAGCTGTATCTGGTGGGTGGCAAGTTGGATGCAACAACCATCATGGACCCAAACTTTCAAAATGCCATGTGGCTTTCCCTCCTGCTCTATTTGCCTTTGTCTATGGTGTTTTGGCATGCGCCAGCACTAGTGCATTGGCATGGCGTACCAGCCATCAAAAGTTTGTTCTTCAGTTCTGTAGCATGCTTACGCAACTGGCGTGCGTTTTTAGTGTTTGGACTGATGTGGACGGTCGTGTTCATGTCCACCGCATTGATATTGAGTTTAGTATCAGGCTTGATGGGTGATGGTGAGTTGGTATCTGTGACTCTTTTACCAGCCATGCTGATGCTTGCGGCCATGTTTTTTTGTTCGGTCTATTTCAGTTTTCGCGACTGTTTTGTCAGCGACACCATTTATGCCTAAAAAACTCAAACCTGCCTGAGTTTGGCCACGCTCAAAGCCAACCACTTCATACCGTGGCGCGGAAAATTCACTTGCGCTCTGGCGTCGTCACCTACACCCTCCAAGCCTATGACAGTTCCTTCCCCAAACTTGGTGTGAAAAACTTGTACACCTGAACGCACCCAAGCATTGGGCCCCGAGGTGGTAGGTGCGCGTTGCAACACAGGCGTTGGCGCACTGGCCTTGGTTTGCCAATCATTATTAAACCAAGTCGGTTGTTGCCAAGCATTGTGAGGCGAAGCGTGTGTATCCGCAAAAGCAGACCTCGCAGGCGTGATCCATTTAAGCGCATGCTCTGGCAGTTCATCAAAAAACCGGCTCTTGATGTTGTAGCGGGTTTGGCCATGCAACATACGGGTTTGCGAATGGCTCAAATACAACCTGCGCCTTGCTCTGGTGATGGCGACGTACATCAAGCGCCGTTCTTCTTCTAATCCGTCGTAGTCATTCATCGAGTTTTCGTGCGGAAACAAGCCTTCTTCCATGCCTGTGATGAAGACGCAATCAAACTCTAGGCCTTTGGATGCATGTACGGTCATCAACTGCACAGCATCTTGTCCTGCTTGCGCTTGGTTGTCGCCTGATTCCAATGCCGCATGGGTCAAAAATGCCGCCAAAGGTGACAAGGTTTCGCCTGTATCTGGATTGATCATTTCACCGTTCACCGGCATTGCGACAGCGTCTCGGCCAAAGCCCTCTTGGGTCACAAAACTCTCCGCTGCATTGACCAATTCGGTCAAATTTTCAATACGGTCTGCGCCTTCGCGTTCGCTTTGGTAATGCTCTACCAAACCAGAGTGGTCAAGCAAGAGTTCAATGATTTGCCTTAGGTTTTGGCCTTGGGTTTGTTCACGCAGCACATCAATCTTGGCTACAAATGCAGTGATATTCACACCTGCTTTACCCGTCAAGGTGCTGACTGCATCGTGCAAAGGGCAACCCAAAGCTCGGGCAGCATCTTGTAATTGTTCAATGCTGCGCGCACCTATGCCACGTGGAGGGAAGTTGACGACGCGCATAAAACTCGTGTCGTCCCATGGGTTTTCTAGCAAACGTAAATAAGCCAAAGCGTGTTTGATTTCTGCGCGCTCGAAAAACCGCAAGCCACCATATACGCGGTAAGGCATGGCCGCGTTAAACAGCGCCGTTTCAATCACGCGACTTTGTGCGTTGCTGCGGTAAAGCACGGCAATTTCATGGCGATGTGCCACACCTTGCGTGCCATCGCCGTTTTGGCCTTCGCGCAAGAGTTGCTTCATCTCCTCTACCATCCACTGCGCTTCGGCAAAGTCTGTTGGGGACTCATAAATACGCACTGGCTCGCCCGCACCTTGTGTGGTGTGTAGGTTTTTACCCAAGCGGTTTTTATTGTGGTCAATCAGGTGGTTGGCACTGTCCAGAATATTGCTAAAACTGCGGTAGTTTTGCTCTAACTTGATTTGGTGCTGCACTTGGTACTCGCGCACAAAGTCCGCCATATTGCCAACACGCGCACCGCGGAAGGCATAAATACTTTGGTCGTCATCGCCGACAGCAAATACAGTACCGCCGTCTTGTGCCACAGGTCCTGCGAGTTGCTTGATCCATGCGTACTGCAGTTTGTTGGTGTCTTGAAACTCGTCAATCAAGATATGACGAAAGCGCCTGCGGTAATGTTCACGGATTGGATCGTTATCGCGCAAGAGTTCATAAGAGCGCAACATCAGTTCACCAAAATCCACCACGCCCTCGCGTTGGCATTGGGCTTCGTAGAGCTCATACAACTCCACTTTTTTACGGGAGTCGGGGTCCCGCACATCAACGTCTTTGGGTCGCAAGCCGTCTTCTTTGCACCCAGCGATAAACCACATGGTTTGTTTGGGTGGGAAACGCTCTTCGTCCACCTGAAACTGCTTGCTCAACCGTTTGATGGCACTGAGCTGGTCTTGGATATCCAAGATTTGAAAGGTTTGCGGCAAATTGGCTAACTTCCAATGGGCACGCAAAAACCGGTTACACAGCCCGTGGAAGGTGCCCACCCACATTCCGCGCACATTGACGGGCAACATGCCAGACAAACGCGTCAGCATCTCTTTGGCAGCCTTGTTGGTAAAGGTGACAGCCAAAACGCCACCAGGCGAAACTTGACCGGTTTGTAACAACCAAGCGATGCGAGTAGTGAGTACGCGGGTTTTGCCAGAACCAGCCCCCGCCAAGATAAGCGCGTGGTCAGCCGGCAAAGTCACCGCAGCAGACTGTTCGTCGTTGAGACCTTGCAGTAAAAGGGCTGAGGGATGAGCGCCATCAGGCGTTGGGGTGTCGACCCCCGTTGGGAAATGCATAAGGTGATTTTAGAAGGCGCGGTAATTTTGCTCAGAAGAAGCGCTGTTAGAATCAACCACCGGGCCCAAGATTCTTGCGCTCGGTTTTTTATTGACTGCATCTTGCGCGATAAAAATCCGACCAAGCCAAGCGCTCAATCTTCGAACGTTATTTTCTGGAGCTTGGGATATGGAAATTTTTGATTACGACAATATTTTGTTACTGCCACGCAAGTGTCGCGTGGAAAGTCGTTCTGAATGCGATGCGGGGGTTGAATTGGGAGGGCATAAATTCCGTCTTCCCGTAGTTCCCGCCAATATGAAGACTGTCATCGACGAGAAAATTTGTGTCTGGATGGCGCAGAACAACTATTTCTATGTGATGCACCGCTTTGATTTGGACAATTTAAAGTTTGTGCGTGACATGCACGCCAAAGGCGCGTATGCATCCATCTCTTTAGGTGTGAAAGGCCCTGACCGCGCCACAGTAGATGAATTGCATGCCTCAGGTTTAACACCTGAATTCATCACGATCGACATCGCGCATGGCCACGCCGACAGCGTACGCGACATGATTCGCTATATCAAAAACAAATTGCCTCAAAGCTTTGTGATTGCAGGCAACGTTGCCACACCAGAGGCGGTGATTGATCTTGAAAACTGGGGTGCTGATGCCACCAAGGTCGGCGTAGGCCCTGGCAAAGTGTGTATCACCAAACTCAAAACAGGTTTTGGTACGGGTGGTTGGCAACTATCAGCGCTCAAATGGTGTGCACGTGTGGCTACCAAGCCCATCATTGCAGATGGCGGCATTCGCAGCCATGGCGACATTGCTAAAAGCATCCGCTTCGGCGCATCGATGGTGATGATTGGCTCGCTCTTTGCAGGCCATGAAGAGTCGCCTGGCAAAACCGTGGAAGTGGACGGCGAAATGTTCAAAGAATATTACGGCTCAGCGTCTGACTTCAACAAAGGTGAATATAAACACGTCGAAGGCAAACGGATTTTGGAACCTATCAAGGGCAAGCTAGCCAATACCTTGATTGAAATGGAACAAGATGTGCAAAGCTCCATCAGTTATGCCGGTGGCACCAAACTGATGGATATTCGCAAAGTGAACTACGTTATCTTGGGCGGCGACAACGCAGGTGAACACCTGCTGATGTAACTATGCCGCGAGCAGTTCACTGGCCAATGCATGGATGCGGTGTCCAGGATTTGCAAGGGCTTCCACCACACTGAAGTGTTGCAAGCCTGCAATCGCTTCAGCAACAGGCACATGGGTTTTACCCCACGCTTGTTGTATTAGGGAGTTATGGCGGATAAATTCTGCACTCTCTAATGCTCCGCACACCGAATACAGCTTGCCGTGCTTAGGGGCTGGCATCCAAGCTGGGCTGTTGTTCACCGATATCTCTTCTGTCAAGCGCAAACTGTCTTTTAAGAATGGCGTCGCGCGCACGGATTCCAGCTCGTACAAACCTGAAATCGACAAGGCTTTATTCGCTAAATCTTGCGGCAAGGCGAAGTCGTAAGCACGCCAATTGCAAGCCAACAGCATGGCGGCCAAATGTCCGCCGGCTGAATGCCCAACCAAGATGATGCGTTTGGGGTCTCCACCAAATCTATGCACATTGCGATACACCCAAGCCACTGCTTTGACCATTTGCATCGTGATGTGCGAAATAGTGACAGCAGGGCATAACGCGTAGTTAGGCACCACCACGCAAGCACCTTGTGAGGTGAAAGCCGGCGCTACAAAGGAATGGTCTGCCTTGTCTAAAGAACGCCAATAGCCACCATGGATAAATACCATGACAGGCGCGCCTTTTGGAGAGTGCGCAGTGTTGGCTGGAAATATATCGAGCGATTCATTCTGACCATGGCCATAAGCTACGTCTTGGAAACATCGGTTTTCTTTACGCGCAAACTCAGATGTGTCACGCCAACGCGCGAAATGAATTTCGTGCTCAGGCACCAGCGCGCGGTTGTTGTACATGCGGTCATACCAGGCGTCGTCATGGGTTGTTGTCATAATTTTTTCTCCAGTCGGATTTGAATATTGGTCCAGTTGCGATTGCGGGTGGTGCTGTTCTCGTACAAACTGCTGCTGTTGTAGAGATTGTTGGTGTTATAGCTTAATGGAGAGAGATTACTCAAAGTCAGGCGCCAAGAAGTTTTAGGGTCAACCCGCCACAAACCATACACATCCATCACACGTTTTTGAGACACGTACAGCCATTGGTATTCGCTGCTGTGGGTGGTGTAACCTGGGTTCATATTGATATTGCCGCCCACCGTATAAGGCATAGAACGTAAACGGTAGTCCGCACCCAGATTCGCGGTCATGCTGGGTTGTTGATCCAGACGGTTGTTGGGGCCTGCAATATTTAAAACATTGGATTCATAGAAACTGATATTGCTGCGTATGTCTACTGCGGGGGCGTCCGCCACCATTTGGTTCAAACGAAATTTGGCTTCTAGTTCAATGCCTTGGGTGATGGCGTTACCGACGTTTTGCGGAATGGATACATACAACTGCGACGAATAGCCAGAGATGGTTTCTAAACTGGTGACGTTGCGAATCAAATTACTGACGCGGCGATGGAATACCGCCGCACTCAACACGCCACCATCCGGCAAATAACGCTCTACAGCAATATCCAAACCTAATGCAACTTCTGGGCGCAACCCTGGATTGCCCTTGCTACCAGGGTTGGTTGCGATATTGGAATTACTGCCAACATCGTCACGAGACGGGGTGTAACGCGCTAACAAAGATTGCATCCACGGCGCTTTAAAACTGCGCGTCAAACTCATGCGAACTTGGTCTCGCCCTTCTGGATTGGGTTTCCATAGCGCATGCAACAAGGGAGAGAACACACCCACCCGGTTCGTCGCCTCAGTTTCACCGTTGTTACCGTAGGTGGACATTTGCTCATAACGCAAACCTCCATGGCCCGACCAATTCGGTGTGAATTGTTTTTCGTCTTGTGTGTAGATGGCGTATTTGAGAGTGCGGGCTTGCATATTGCCGTCACCATCGCTGTAGACAGGTTGTGCGGTTTGGGTGCGTCGCACTATCTCTATCTCAGCTCCACTCACCCACTGGTGTCCACCTCCTAAGACATTGGTGTATTTGCCATTCAAACTTACTGAGCGGTCTCTGGTGGTGGCGCTTTGGCTTAAAGATGGCAGGACTGACCCACCACCTGTCGGTGTTTGGTAAGTGTGGCTAGTGCTATCCCAACCGCCTGTGTTGAATTTCCATTCCATGGCGGTATCAGCAGAGAGTTTTCTGCGCCACTGGCCATTTAGACGAGCCATTCCAAAGTTGCCGTCGCCACTGGTGTTGGCGCTGTCCGTGCTGGCTGAGGATGCACCAGAGACTGTTTGTGTCTGGCTCAAGGCAATCGTTCCAGAATTGTGCGAACGCGAATACACCACAAAAGGCATCAAGGTCAACGTCTCGCCAGGCGCGCCTTTGAATTGCAAGCGTCCCGTGCTGTTGAATCCATCACGCGTGCTGGAAGAGTCGTTGATACGGGTACGCGCAAGCGTTGTCGAAGTAGATGTGTATTGGCGCGACAAGACTGTCTCGCTGTGATCTGGCGTTGCGTTTTCATACATCGAGAAAGTGAAATTGGAGCTCCAATTTTCAAACTCTTTGTAGGTGGTGTAGGACCCATTAGG
>RFTR01000092.1 GCA_009923345.1 Betaproteobacteria bacterium | reverse complement strand
AATTGACCTTCGACCGATTGAGCAGCGTGTTTATCAGCAACACCAACCACGAAGAAAACCAGCCTGCCCATTTGACGCTCAAAGACGCTTCGGTTCCCGTGGCTCTCAATTTGGCGAAATTTGCTGGCCCTGAGAGCCGCTATTGCCCTGCGGGTGTCTATGAGTATGTGAAAAACGACGACAACAGCGACCGTTTGCAAATCAATGCGCAAAACTGCGTGCACTGCAAGACCTGCGATATCAAAGACCCGACGCAAAACATTGTGTGGGTCACGCCCGAAGGCGGTGGTGGGCCTAATTACGCAGGCATGTAGACATCGCGCAAAACGATACATATCCCTGTGTAACTGAGTACCAAGGTACTGCCACCGTTGCACGATGTGCAAAACGAGCTAGGTTAGAATTTTTTTGTGTCAGGAGAGAGTCGCGTAGAGATTTCTTCTAGCAAGACCGCCGAAGGCCGAACGCTCAGGCAACATGGACTGACACTACTGATTCTGTTGGAGAGAGATGCGGCCACCAGCGCATCCACCGAAGGGGCAAGTCGCTGCATCTGCAGCTTTGAATCTCTCAGGTAAAGCGGACAACAGGGTTCCAGCCACTTGCATGGTGCAAGTGGCCATGCTTTGGAGCCCCTGCTTGTCTGATACCGCCCTGCTACACACACCACTTCACGATTTACACGTCTCTCTAGGCGCGCGCATGGTCCCCTTTGCGGGCTACAGCATGCCAGTGCAATATCCCTTGGGGCTGATGGCAGAACACAAACACACACGCCATGCGGCTGGACTGTTTGATGTCTCACACATGGGGCAGTTGCGATTGGTGGGTCCTGATGCTGCGGCTGCCTTCGAGAGTTTGATGCCCGTCGATGTCGTTGGCTTGTCAGTGGGTAAACAGCGCTACGGACTTCTTTTGAATGACCAAGGCGGCATCTTGGACGATTTGATGTTTGTGAACCGCGGCGACGATATTTTTGTAGTCGTCAATGGTGCGTGCAAAGTGGCCGACATTGCACACATACAAGCGCGTATTGGGAATCGCTGCGAAGTTATCCCCTTGCCAGATTTGGCGCTGCTTGCGCTGCAAGGCCCGCAAGCGGTCGATGCACTCTCACACTTGGTGCCAGGCGTTGAAAAACTGGTCTTCATGTCTGGCCAATCGTTCGACTGGCAAGGCGTGTCGCTATTCATCACCCGCAGTGGTTACACCGGTGAAGATGGCTTCGAGATCTCGGTCTCCAATGCACATGCGACCGATCTTGCTAACGCATTGCTTGAACACTCTGCCGTGCAAAGCATAGGCCTTGGTGCGCGCAACTCCTTGCGCTTAGAAGCGGGCTTGTGTTTGTATGGACAAGACATTGACACAACCACCACGCCTGTAGAAGCCGGACTGAATTGGGCGATTCAAAAAGTGCGTCGCACTGCTGGCGCGCGCGCGGGCGGTTTTCCAGGGGCTGACAAGGTTTTGGCGCAACTCGATACACCTCAAACACTGACCAAACAACGCGTTGGCCTGATCGCGCAAGAACGCGTGCCAGTGCGAGAGCATGTGGAAATACACAACGCCAGTGGTCAGCGCATTGGCGAGGTGACCAGCGGTTTGTTAGCACCATCGGTTGATCAACCCATCGCCATGGCCTATTTGCCTCCTGCCGATGCGGTCATAGGTCACACCGTCTTTGCCAACGTGCGTGGCAAAGATGTGCCCATGGTTGTCAGCCCTATGCCTTTTCATCCAACGCGTTATTACCGCGGTTAAACCTCAACACTTTTACTTTCAAAGGAAACACCATGTCACTCAAATACACACAAGAACACGAATGGGTACAAGCTGATGGCGCTGCGGCCACGGTTGGCATCACCCACCACGCACAAGATGCTTTGGGCGATGTTGTGTTTGTTGAACTGCCCAAGGTGGGCACTACTTTTAAGCAAGGTGATGTAGCTGGCGTGGTCGAGTCTGTTAAAGCAGCAGCAGATGTCTATATGCCCGTCTCTGGTGAGGTCACCGAAGTCAATACAGCCTTAGTTGATGACCCTTCTCTTGCCAACACCGACCCGCTAGGTGCAGGCTGGTTCTTCAAAGTCAAACTGGCTGACGTTGCACAGCTAGACGCTTTGATGGACGAGACCAGTTATAACAAATTGATCGCTTGATTTTTATTGACTGCTGCTTCCTTTTGTTCATTCATTCTCATATCCCTTAACCCCCACTCTCAAGCAGGCCCGCCATGTTGATGCAATCCACCAAACCTTTGGACGAACTAGAAAACAGCCATGAATTCATAGCGCGCCATATTGGCGTGAGTGATGCAGATGAGGCGCATATGCTGAACGTTTTGGGGCAAGCCTCGCGACGTGCGTTGATCGACAGCATCGTGCCACGCAGCATTGCACGCGGGCAAGCTATGCAATTGCCTGCGCCCGTGACGGAAGCCGCCGCATTAGAAGAACTCAAAGAGATTGCACAGAAAAACCAATTGTTCAAAAGTTTTATCGGGCAAGGCTATTACGGCACGCACACCCCTGGTGTCATCTTGCGCAATATTCTTGAAAACCCTGCTTGGTACACCGCTTACACGCCTTACCAAGCCGAGATCAGCCAAGGCCGCATGGAAGCCTTGGTGAATTTCCAAACCATGGTGTGCGACCTCACGGCCATGCCGATTTCCAATGCATCAATGCTCGACGAAGCAACGGCGGCGGCTGAAGCGATGACACTAGCTTTGCGTGTGGGTAAGTCTGAGTCCACTGTTTTATTTGTGGCAGACAATGTGCTGCCGCAAACGATTGAGGTCATCCAAACACGTGCTGAGCCCTTGGGTCTTCAGGTCAAAGTGGGGTCGAGTTCTGAGGCCTTGCAACACGCGAGCTTTGCGCTGCTGTTGCAATATCCTGGCGTCGATGGCGAAGTTGCGTCTTACCAAGAGCTAATCAACGCTTACAAGGCCAAAGGTGGTTTGGTCATCATGGCGGCGGATCTTTTAGCCTTAACCTTGCTCACACCTCCGGGTGAATTGGGCGCGGACATTGTGGTGGGTAACACCCAACGGTTTGGAATGCCGATGGGTGCTGGTGGTCCTCACGCAGCGTATCTGGCGTGCAAAGACGAATATAAACGCTCCATGCCCGGTCGCTTGGTCGGCGTCAGCATCGACACGCATGGCAACCCTTCTTACCGACTCGCATTGCAAACACGCGAACAGCATATTCGGCGTGAAAAAGCCACCTCTAATATTTGTACTGCGCAAGTTTTGCCAGCAGTTGTTGCCAGCATGTATGCGGTGTATCACGGGCCACAAGGTTTACGTCGTATTGCTGAACGCGTTGCCACCTATACGGCCGTTTTGGCGCGTGGCTTGAAAGAATTGGGTTGCCAGTTGCAACATGAATATGCGTTTGACACTTTGGTGGTTTTATCAGGTGCGCGTACTGAAAGCGTCGCCCAACAAGCGCGCGCTGCTGGGATGAATCTGCGCTTAATTGGCAAAGATAAATTAGGTATCTCGTTGGACGAGACTACTAGCCGTGCAGACATCACAAAGCTTTGGGAAATTTTTGGGAATGCGAATGCGAATGCTGGCGCCAAGTTACCAGAGTGGTCAACGTTCGAGCCCGGCTTAGCCAGTCTCATTCCTAATAATTTACAGCGCACCAGCGCTTATCTCACCCACCCTGTTTTCAACGCTCACCATAGCGAGACTGGCATGCTGCGCAGACTTAGCGCTCGACCGCAGCATGATTCCGTTAGGCAGTTGCACCATGAAGCTCAATGCCACCAGCGAGATGATTCCCATCACCTGGCCTGAGTTTGCACAACCCCATCCTTTTGCACCTGCAGACCAGTTGCAAGGCTTTAAATTGCTAGATGAACAATTGCGTGCTTGGTTATGCCAAGCCACAGGCTATGCAGGCATTAGCTTGCAACCGAATGCAGGTAGCCAAGGTGAATATGCAGGCTTGTTGGTGATTCGTGCCTACCACGCAGCCAAAGGGCAAGGCCATCGCAATATCTGCTTGATTCCAGCCTCTGCGCACGGCACTAATCCAGCGAGTGCACAAATGGTGGGTATGCAAGTGGTAGTAGTGGCGTGTGACGACCAAGGCAATGTGGACATGACCGACATGCAAGCCAAGTGCGAAGCGCACAGCGCAAATTTGGCGGCCGTCATGATCACCTACCCCAGCACACATGGCGTGTTCGAGACGCAGGTAAAAGCGCTATGCGCTTTGGTGCACCAACATGGTGGGCGCGTCTATGTCGACGGTGCCAATATGAACGCATTGGTAGGTGTAGCAGCACCCGGAGAATTCGGCGGCGATGTGAGTCACCTGAATTTGCACAAAACCTTTTGCATTCCCCACGGTGGCGGTGGCCCTGGTGTCGGTCCTGTGTGCGTGGTGGAAGACTTGGTGCCTTACTTACCTGGCCACGCAACAGCAGGTGTTGCGGTGAACGGTGTGGGTGCGGTGTCTGCAGCACCTTTAGGCAACGCTGCAGTGTTGCCCATCAGTTGGATGTATTGCCGCATGATGGGCGCTGAAGGTTTGCAACATGCGACTGAGACCGCGATTCTCTCGGCTAACTACATCAGCTCAAGGTTGAAAGGCCACTACCCTACTTTGTACGCCAGCGCCGAAGGTCATGTGGCACACGAATGCATATTGGATGTGCGTCCATTGAAAGATGCAACGGGCGTTTCTGCAGAAGACGTTGCCAAGCGCTTAATGGACTATGGCTTTCATGCCCCGACTTTGAGTTTTCCAGTGCCCGGCACTTTGATGGTGGAGCCTACCGAGAGCGAAACCTTGGCTGAACTAGATCGCTTCATAGAGGCCATGATTGCGATACGTGATGAAATTCGTTTGATTGAAAACGGTACTTGGTCGCAGGACAACAATCCGCTAAAGCATGCACCGCATACAGCTGCTAGCGTGACTGCAGATGATTGGTCGCATCCCTACAGCAGAGAACGCGCTGCTTTTGCACTACCTAGTTTGAAGCAACAAAAATATTGGCCTACGGTGGGGCGTGTAGACAACGTCTATGGAGACCGCAATTTGTTTTGTAGTTGTTTGCCGGTGGAAGACTACAAGTCTTAAGCTTTTAAAGCTTGCCCTAACCTTGTAATTCCTTCTTCTATTTTTGCTAAATCAGCCGTCGCAAAACTCAATCGAATGGAGGATAAGTCTGGGTCATTCGCAAAGAACGGTGCGCCCGGCACAAAGGCCACGCCTTTTTCAATCGCGCTTTTGGCGAATGCATTGCCGTCTTTCACGGCACCGTTTGTGCCAGTGAGGTTCGCCCAGAAAAACAAACCGCCTTGCGGCGCTGTGTAAGCCAAGGCGTCGCCCAATTCGCGCTGCAAAGCTTGGTCCATGGCTTGTGCGCGTTCGGCATACACACTGCGAACTTTATTGAGCGTGGCGGGCATACGGCCCGACAACAGATACTGCGCAGCGGTGGCTTGTGCAAATGTAGACGTGTGCGCATCGCTAAATTGCTTGCACATCGTGGCGCGTGCCAATAAATCGGGTGGCGCCACCATCCAGCCTACACGCAAACCGGGTGAGAGTACTTTGCTCAAAGACCCGCAATGCACCAACCAATCGCGGCTTCCGGGTACTTGGTCGCTCAAAGCCAACATAGAAGGTGGCGGAGCTTCACCAAAATACAAATCGCCATAGGGGTCGTCTTCAATCACGATAGTTTTGTATTTGAGACGGCGCTCTTTGGTCAACAAAGCACCACTTGGGTTACCAAACGTCGGAATGATGTAGACCAACTTAGGTTTATGCTGCTGAATCATGGCCTCCAGCTTGTCGACCTGCACGCCATGCGCATCTATCGGTACGCCTAACACTTTGGGTCCATACAAACGGAAACATTGGATCGTCGCTAAAAATGTGGGCGCTTCTACCAAAGCAATGTCATCAGGGTTTAGCAAAGTCTTAGCCACGAGGTCTAAAGCTTGTTGACTGCCCGTAGTGACAATCAATCCTTCTGGAGAGATATTTTTAACCCCCTTAGTCGCCATGAACAAAGCCAGTTGTTCACGCAAAGGGTTGTAACCTTCAGTAGCACCATATTGCAAAGCAGCACCAGGCTCCTTAGACAAAGCCAGCGCACTAGCCTCGCGAATACCCTCCACGTCAAACATAGCGCTATCAGGAAATCCACCCGCAAAACTAATAATGCCGGGCTTACCCAGCAACTTAAAAAGTTCACGAATAGCAGAAGTTTCAACGTTATTAAGTCGGTCAGCGAATTGCATAGTTAGTTGAGTTAATTGGGGTCAGAACCCAATTAATTTAATTTCTTATTGGTGCTAATTGGTAGGTTAATTGAATTTAATTGGGGTCAGAACCCGATTAAATTGATTAAATTAATCGGGTTCTGACCCCAATTAAATTCAATTAACTCAATTAACCTGACCCAATCAACCAATTACTCAACCAACCTAAACTAGCAAAATGAAAAAAGAACACATTGAACCGTTTTTTGCGACGCTTTATGCGGCGAATCCGCAGCCCAATACAGAGTTGGAATATACCAGTGTGTTTGAGTTACTTGCAGCGGTGCTGCTGAGTGCGCAGGCTACGGATGTGGGGGTTAATAGGGCAACGCGACGCTTGTTTCCTATTGCGAACACACCGCAGCAAATCATTGGGCTTGGCATTGATGTGCTTGAAGGCTATATAAAAACTATAGGTTTATTTAGAAGCAAGGCTCGCCATCTAATGGAGACATGCCGCATTTTGGTAAATCAATATGAAGGAAAAGTACCACTAAACCGCGAATCTCTTGAAGCTTTACCAGGCGTTGGACGCAAGACTGCCAATGTGGTGTTGAACGTGGCATATGGCGAACCAACGATGGCGGTTGACACACATATCTTTCGAGTTGGAAACCGTACCGGGTTAGCCAAAGGCAAAACACCTTTCGCCGTCGAAATGCAATTACTCAAGCGCATTCCAAAAAAATATTTAGTTGATGCCCACCACTGGTTGATCTTGCACGGCCGCTATGTTTGCCAAGCTCGCACGCCGCGTTGCTGGGAATGTGGGGTTTCAGAATTTTGCGGATTCAAACCCAAAACAAGTTTATAAATTAATTGGGATCTGACCCCAATTAATGGAACTCTTTCTCATGCATCCACGCGGCATGTTTGGGTGCGCGACGGGTTTGGCTCCACTCCTCTAGCATGTCCCATTTCACTGCATCTAGTTTTTCTTGCATTTCGGTTGTAGCGGTGTCGCATGCTAGTTCTAAGCGATGGCCGTTTGGGTCGAAGAAATAAATGGATTTGAAGATGGTGTGATCGGTCACGCCAATCACGTCGATGCCGCTGGCTTGTAAGCGTGCTTTGGCGGCCTCTAGTTCTTCTAGGCTGTCTACCTTGAAAGCAATATGCTGCACCCAGTCTGGCGTATTGGTATCGCGCCCCATGGCAGGTGCAGTCGGCAACTCAAAAAATGCCAATACATTTCCGTGGCCAGCATCTAAAAAAACATGCATATAGGGGTCAGGCGCTTTGGTACTGGGAACCAAGTCTTCTGCAATCGCCAGCACAAAATCCATATTCAGATGTTTGACATACCAATCCACCGTTTTTTTGGCGTCTATGCAACGGTAGGCCACGTGGTGGATGCGATTGACTTTCATAGGGTTCTCCTGAAATGGGTTTATGCGTTGGGAGCGATATCTGCACGCGCGAGCGCCATGGCTTCGCGCAATATTTTGATATCACCAATATGGTTGCTGAGCAACAAAATCAGTTTGGCATTGACCAGCGCGCTTTGCTCGTCCGTCAAATCGCGATGCGTGTCAATCAACGCTTCATAAAAATCATCGCCAGGCGTGAA
>RFTR01000091.1 GCA_009923345.1 Betaproteobacteria bacterium | reverse complement strand
CTGCTGCCCTCTAGGGCTTGGGGTGTCAAAGAAACTGGCTCAGTACCATTTGCAATGTTTGTGCCAGGTGGGCTTGCGTCCACCGCAAACAAGCCATCGTTGCGTTTAATCAAATCGGTATTGCTGGCGTCGCGCATCATCAATTGGGCAATCGCCTGCTGCACGGGCACGCCTTGCTGCGCTGGGTCGTAGGCATACAAAGTGCCCGAAGGGCTGAATGAAATTTTGAAGCCTTGTGGCACGGTGATAGGTCCACCGCCGTCCGCCTGCACGATATGGCCAGAACCTGTCTCCAACACGCCGTTGGAATTGACTTTGAGATCGCCTCGGCGGGTAAATGCCAGTTTTCCGTCACTTCCCGTCACACCCAAAACGGTTTTGTGGTTCAAGGCGATGTCTAAATCGCGGCCGGTCACCATCAAAGGGCCAGGCTCGAGGTTGACGCGGTCAGTGGTCACCAAACGCGGTTGCATGCGTGTGTCGAAACCAAAACCCACAGCCAATTCAGGTTGGATATTGGCTTCGAAGGTGCGCTTAAAACCAACGGTAGAAACGTTTGCCATGTCGTTGGTCAACTGTTGGCGAATCAATCGCTCTTCGTTGATCGTCGACATCGCGTTAAAGGCTAAGCGGTCCATGGTTTATCCAATCAAATGGCGTAATTAGTTACGAATCTGGATGATGGTGGACGTCAACGATGTCGATGTTTCCATCGCCTTGGCGTTGGCTTGGAAGTTACGCTGCTCAGTAATTAAGTCCACCAATTCTTGGGTCAAGTCCACGTTCGCACGCTCTGTCGCACCTGAGCGCACAGTACCGTAACCCGCAGAACCGGCCTCACCGTACTTTGGAACACCAGAGTCTGATGTTTTGTAGTAGCTGGTGTCACCAATCTGGCGCAAACCAGAGGCGTTAGAGAAGTTGACCAACACCACTTTGCCCAAGGACTTTTGTGAACCGTTGGAGTAGCTGGCGTTGACCAAACCGTCGTCTTTGATGGCCAATCCGACCAAGTCACCTTCCGGTGCACCGTCTTGCGACTGTGACAACACGGCATAAGGTGAAGCAAACTGGGTTGACTTGGAGTAGTCGATGTTGATCGTCAAAGAACCTTTACCGTTTGGCAGATACACAGTGTCTAACTGCGCACCTTGCTTCGGTGACACCAAGTTACCCGTGGTGTCAAAGGTCAGCTCACCTTTGTCTAAGTAGATAGGCGACCACTCAGGTAATGTGTCAAAACCTGCAGCGTTAGAAGCTTCTTTACCGAATCCGTCGATATAAACCGTCGATCCTTTGTTGTCTTTAAAGGGCGTAGGTTTGATCCACGTAGTGGTTCTACCGAATTTCGCATCTAAGCCGTCCACACCCCAACGGGCGTCGCCTGTTACTTTGATGTACGAGTCGGTCGAAGCCGTTGCTGTTGTAAAAATTAAAGAGTTCTTTACGCTGTCGTAAGTGACTTTGACACCGTCAATAGTTTGTGGAGACAAGCCGCCGACTGAAGGGCCTTGCAAATTGTTGATGCCCGATTGCAATGCCTCCATGAAAGTACCCAATGTGTAGGTATCTTTGGGAGGAATGACCACGGTACCTGTCACCCCGTTGACCGAGACCACAAACTTGTTGTTGGTGTCGTCGACGGAGAAGTTGTTGTCTACGTTCACCGCCATGCTGTTACCTTGCAAAACAGCTGGGTAAGACTTGGTACCACGCAAAGCATCAATTTTGGAAGCAGAGACGATGTAATTGGCTGGGTCACCCGTCAGGCCCAAGCCCTTAGAAGTTTGGGTTGCCAAACTATTGGGCTTGATATTGCTCACCGTCACGCTAGAGCTGTCGCCCGTCGAGCCTGACTTGAATACAAAAGCACCTTTCACCGCGTCGTATTCCACCTTGACACCAAAACGCTGGTCATTGATGGCGCGGTATGAAGCGGTAGAGGCTGCTGGAGCCAATGTCAAGCCGACTGATTCGTCGTTAACGCCTTGCACAATCGGGTTGGTCAATCCGATAGAGCTTTGTGCGCTAGAGATCGTTATCTTGTCGTTACCTGCGGAAGTAAACATGAGTTTTTGCAACACGGTGTCGTAGGACACTTTGACTTTTCCTGCATACGACGGATTGGCGTCGACGATGGCTTGCGTTGCTTTCACCATGTCTTCATAGCGCATATTTTTTTTGTCGTCACCCGCCTGCGACAAGTCAATATCTAAAGGCGCTGGAGGCGTGGCTCCGCCTGCTGGTGTCAATTGCACTGTGAAAGTTGCTCCCACCAAGGAAGAGAAGTTGAATGGTTTCTCATCACCATAAGCTCGGTTAATGCTGTTGGTCAACTCTGCCGCTATTTGGGCACCAGATAAGCGCAAGTTGGAACCCACCAAGCGGTCTAGTCCGATAGTGACAGGGTCGATCGAGTTGTCAACGTTGATTGAGAACAAGTCTTTGAGGTCGTCAATACTTTTCTTGCCCGCAAATTGCGGCGCAGCAGGAACACCGTTGTTACCCAGCGGGTTGGGGGTAGCGGGGTCGTTGATTTGGGTAAAGCTTGTTCCGTTACCTTGGTAAAACTTCAAAGCGCCAGTAATAGCAGCTGCATTAGCCGTGGTGGGGTCTTTAGCAGTTACTTTAACAACGCCACCAACTGCAGACGCTACATACGATTGCGCAAATGTAGCTTCGCTGTTCAAAGCCAAAACAAACGCATTGATACTGTTAGCGGTGACGGTGATGGGCGACGCATCAGGACCGAAAGTCGCTTTGAATGAAGCGCTAGTGGTATCAAAGGTGTAATCAGCACTGCTTCTTGGATAGGGCGTGCTGTTCAATGCAATGGCTCCTGCAGCAAGGGGCGTACCCGCTTGGGCCAAAGTAAGTGCAGCTGCGATGTCTTCTGCTGGCAAATTAGGGTCGATCGCTGTTACTTTTAAATCGCCACTGGTAAAGATTGTGGAACCCGTGCTAGTTCCACCTGTTGGCGTTGAAGGCGCCAAAGTGGCACTGGTTATTTGTCGACCTGCAGCATCCACCACTTTGAGCGAACCTGCGGTAGTCGTACCTTGCCATGAAACCGAAATATCTGTCCTTCCGCCATCTTCGCGGCGCAGCCTGCTCTCTATCGTTGCAGCCAGTGAAGCTCCTGAAGCGGAGTCAGGTGCCAAGTTGTTGATAGTGATGGTCTTGCCACCAATATTCATTCCAAAAGAGGCAAAGTCTCCAGCTGCTGCTGGTGAATTAAAGGCAACGGTGGGCAATGAGGCTGAGGTTGGCACTTGCGCCACGTACTTGGCTCCGAAGTCCGAGTTGGCGTTGAGGGCCTTGGCTAAGGATGAAGTGGTGAGCTCTTTGGTAGCTTCAACGGGAACTGAAATAGTTTTCTTGGCGCCGTCTGGACCGAATGTCAAAGTGACCGAATCCGTTGGCACGCCACTGGTGCTCAGAGAGTAGGTAACAGCGCTACTACCTTGTTTCCAAAGTAAGTCAGATTTATTGAGGTTTTGGTAGGTTGCAAAGTCCACACCGTCGTTAGAGCCCGTTCCTAAGTTAATCGCGCTACCCCCTGTCACTGCAGCGGGTTGTGATGTCCGCACATCGGTGAGTTGATTGAGTGAGAACTTATAGGTTTTTCTAGAGAATGAACTGTTCAACGCAGCAACTTCTTCCGCCGTTTTGAAATCCCCTTTGGCTTTTAGTTCGCCGTATTTGTTCACATACATCAAGTCGCCCGTTTTGCTGGTGGCTTGTTGTAGTGAAGCGCTTACAAGTTGGTCTCCGACATACACATAGGTTTGCCATTTGTTGTTAGGGCTGGCTTGACTCGCATTGCGGGTCTTGACGTAATAAACAGTTGCTAAATAACCATTACCACCACCGTCATAGACAGTCAAGGCAGTACTCTTGTTGTAGGTCGTAGGGTCATTTCGGTTGAACTCGCTGGTAATAACCAAAGCGTCAGCAGGAAAGTTCAAGCCCAGTTGCACCTTACTGGTTTGGGTCGCCATACCGTTGGTTTTTTGAGGAATGGTCAACACGTTCATATCAGTCAAATTCGCTTTGCCGGACGAGTCGACTGACGCCGCCATCAAACGCTGGCCTGCTGAATTCACCACGTTGAACTGGTCGTTCATCAAGAACGAGCCGTTACGCGTAAAGATGTCCTGGAATCCGTCTTGCGATTTGAGTGGGAAGAAACCGTCACCGCTGATCGCCAAGTCCAAGGTATTGGACGAGAAAGTCATATTGCCCTGTCCAAATTCTTGGGTCACACGTTTCAATGACACACCCTGACCAATAGTGGCCGAAGCTTTTTGCAATGGCGAGGTGGCAAAAATGTCACCAAAGTCCGCACGGCTGCGTTTGAAACCGACCGTGGACACGTTGGCCACGTTGTTGGCAGTCACGCCAAGCTGTGCGGTTGCGGCATTTAAACCAGTGAGCGAGGTATAAAAAGACATGGTGTGTTAACTCCAGTAAGAATTTTTTATGAACGTAATCAATCAATAGCCAACGCGTTTGACGTCGGACAGGCTGATGGACTTGTTGCCATCGACCTCTAAAAGCAAGGTGCCGTCACTGGTGCCTGCACTGCTGACGCTGCGCACAGTAGCCAAGGTGTTGACGGTCGGTGTGGTGATCTTTCCAGCACGGTTGACGGTGGCGACATAACGGTAAGTACCGTTAGGTGCTGCAGCGCCTGCGTCGGTCATGCCGTCCCAGGCCAGTGTGACGTCGCCTACAGCTTGTGCACCCATGATTTGTGTGCGAACCAATTGGCCTTGGTCGTTGAAAACTTGAACACGAATACCATCGGCACCCGTAGGCACATTGATGATGCCTTGCGACACCGTGGTGTCTGTGACGGTGACAGGACCGTCTGGAATCGATACAGATTTACCAATCAAAGAAGCTGCACCCAACATGCGGTCGTTGCTCATGCTGTTGACCAAATTCTCCATGCTGGTCTTCATGGCTACGCTGGCTTCTAGTTGCGAGAACTGCGCTAACTGGGCTACGAAGGCTTCGTTTTTGACGGGATCTGTAGGGTCTTGGTTTTTTAATTGGGTTGTGAACAAAGTTAAAAACTCTGTTTGACCCATCGAGGTGTTTTGTGGCGTCATCGCCTTTTCTGCTTTGTATTGCGCAGTAGTCTTAATACCGCTGGGCATTGAGCTCAGGCTTGCGGTAGTGTTTGAAACAGCCATGGATGACTCCAGTTCAGCGGGTTATTACGATTTGATGATGTCGAGCGTGCGCGACATCAGTTGTCTTGCGGTGTTGACCACTTCGACGTTGTTTTGGTAGGCGCGTGATGCAGCCATCATGTCGACCATCTCCGACATTTCATTCACGTTGGAAT
The DNA here is from genome assembly GCA_009923345.1 of Betaproteobacteria bacterium. Lineage (GTDB taxonomy): Bacteria > Pseudomonadota > Gammaproteobacteria > Burkholderiales > Burkholderiaceae_C > Limnohabitans. Next base: position 2,577 of record RFTR01000091.1, on the reverse strand, counting down.
GGAAGACATAGCCTTCTTTGTCAGCCAATGGATTGCCTGGCTCCCAAACTTTTTTCACGGGTGTGGGGTCGTTGACGATGCGATCGACTTTCACGCCACCGACAAATTTCGCGCCGGCATGTGTCATTTCTTCATTCATCAATGCTTTGAAGAGGGGTTTTTTGCCACGAAAAGCTTCTTCTTCGCTACCAGCAACCGTTCCAGCGTTGGCTAAGTTAGAAGCGGTGGTGTTCATGCGAATGGACTGCGCATTGAGCGCGGTACCTGCAATGCCAAAGACGTTATCTAGTTGCATATGCCATTACTCCCCGCGCAATGCTTTGCGCAATCCGCCGATGCGGTTTTCTAAAAATTGCAAAGTCGCTTGGTATTCACTGGCGGCTTTACCGTATTGGGCTTGTTCGACGTTCATCTCCACGGTGTTGCCGTCGAATGAACTATTGAAAGGTGTGCGAAAGCGCATGCCGTTGTCGGGGGCTTCTTGTATGCCCAAGAAATGTTTTTCATGCGTGGCCGTGACGTATTCGGTTTTGAGTTCTTTGAGCATGGCTTTGAAGTCAACGTCTTGCGCCTTGTAGTTAGGCGTGTCGGCATTGGCGATATTGCGCGCGAGTACTTCCATGCGTTGGCTGCGAACGCCAAGCGCTTTCTCGTGGATTCCGAATGCTGTTGAAAAAATGTCCATCTCTCGACTCCGATTTATTGACACAACGGCCTCAAGTTACAAGGCCTCATGACGAATAATGCAAGAGATGTGCCACTGCGGTTTTGACGTCTGGAGTGGCAAAAGTTTGCCGCTTTGCCACGCTTTTATGTAAGACGATTGCCGCTTTATCGAAGGGCCACATCGTCACAGAGCAAATACGCCTATGTCGATTTAAGAAATTCGCTTCTCTTCAAAAACAAATCACTGAAATTGCGTCACTACCGCTTGCTCAGCATATGCACTGATGCGCGCTGCTTGCAAACTAGGACGCTGCGCCACTTCCACGCCCAAACGCTCATTGGCGTTTTGGTGCAATCCCGCCAAGATGGAATTACGCGTGATCGGCGCACGGGTGTCGCGGTTGACATGCAAGAACGCAGCTTGGGGGCCGGGAATATTGAGTGCGGCATTAGGGCGTGTTTCATTGCGCGCGGCTGGTGTCAACACTGTGAGGTATAGGTCGTCAAGGCCAACAGGGCCATAACTTTTAAGCCCGGTGTCTTCAAAATATTTACCCACCATGTCGAGTTGGTCGAGCACACTGCGTCCCATGATGGCTTTGGGATTAGCCGCGTACCCCACACTGGCTGCGCCACGGTCTGGGCCATCACAGAATTGGATGATGCCAAAGCAACGGCTGTTGTTGGCTTTAGGGTTGAGTCCATCGCTTTCCATCAACGACAGACGGGCAAAGTCATCGGGCGCGAAACGGTGCTGTTGCGAGAGCTGGATGATTTTGTTCATCACCGCTTGTTTGTCCTGGGCGGGGATAAAGCCTTTTTCAACTGCACGGTTGAGGGTTTTCTCTAAAACAGGATTGCCACCTTGGTCGACGCGGGACTGCAACTGGAGTTGGGTGGTGCTGTTGACAGTGGTTTGTCTGTTTGCACCACCATTCATATTGACACCACTATTTATATTAGTGGTTACGTTAGCTTGCCCAGCAGCAGCATTGGCTAGTTGTGCTCTATGGATAGGTGTATTGGTATTGGCTGCACTGGTAACTACAGAACGATTGGCCAATTGAGATTGGGCCAAGGTGAGGTTCAAACTCTCTAGGTTGATCCGTTGGCCGGGGTGAATTAGGTTGGCATTGGGCATTTTGTTGGCCTGTGCCACGGTTTGCGACAAGCGCAAAGCCTCACTACTGGAAATATTGACGCCCCGCGCGGCCATTTGGTCGCGGACGATCCCGCTCAAGGTTTGGCCGGACTGCACGTTCACATTCCAAGAAGCAGCGCTTGATTCAGGAAGTAAAGAACCAGCCTTGGGCTGGTGTTGGATGGGTTGGCTCGATACGTTTTGTTGAGCAGATGCCATCGCTTGGGTGAAACCCGTCGCAGTGCGGGTGTAGGCCAGTGGGTTGCGCGTGATGATTGGCATGCCCGATGGGTCTACCCCACTCACCGTGGGTGTGAAAGGCGGATCAAGTCGCATAGGGACTCCGTAATCGGTGCATTGAAAAAGTTGGTCTCGTTTTTGCTATCAGGTTTAGAACTCAACAAATTTGTCAAAACTTCAACACCTGACCCAACTGAACATGCAAATGCTGTGCCCAATAATTCCCGACATAACCCGCGCCAAGTGCCTGCGGTGGGGGGCGGCTTTGGCTCTGGCAACGATGCCTTTTGCGGCCTTATCAGGACCGTTTGAAGATTTGGAAAAAGAAGTCATGCAATGGGCAAACACTACGCCAGCTTTTCAGGGTCGAAATATGCGTGTGGCGCCTTTGGACAGCCGCATTGCCTTGCAAAACTGTCAACAAAAACTGCAGTTTGACCAGCCTTTTCCCGTTCAACCTTCGGTGCGGGTGCGTTGCAGCCAGCCGCAGTGGCAGCTTTTTGTGACGCTGACCAACGGCGCTGAGCCAG
>RFTR01000010.1 GCA_009923345.1 Betaproteobacteria bacterium | reverse complement strand
CGGCACCATATTGATATCGTTCATGGCGCGACGGCCTTTACGGCCTGAACGCGGAGAAATAGAAGCCATCAGTCAGCTCCTTGTTTAATGGCCCGACGGGCTAGCGCTCACATTGCGCTGCAAGATGTTGGAGAACTCTTCGATAAAAGTTTCTAATTTGTTGGAGATGCGGTCGATATCGCGTGCAAAGCGGTTGTAGGCCAACACGGCAGGAATCGCAGCAAATAAACCAATCGCAGTGGCAACCAGCGCCTCGGCGATACCAGGCGCCACTTTTGCAAGCGTGACTTGCTGCATACTGGCCAGACCGGTGAAGGCGTGCATGATGCCCCACACCGTACCGAACAAGCCCACATAGGGAGAGACGGATCCCACAGACGCCAAGAAGGAGAGATTGGATTCAATCGCATCCATTTCACGTTGGTAGCTCGCCCGCATCGCGCGACGTGCACCGTCCATCAACATGCTGGTGTCGTTGATGCGGCGCTCGCGCAGTTTTTGGTACTCGCGCATGCCGCTGGCAAAGATACGCTCCATAGGGCCCGAGAGTTTGGCGTTTTGAGCTGCAGCGGCAAACAGTTCGTTCAAACTCGCGCCTGACCAGAAGTCGCGCTCAAAGGTTTCATTCAAATCTTTGATGCGTCCAATCGCAATGATTTTGCGAAAAATCGCCGTCCAACTGGCTATCGAGACCATCAACAAGATGGCTACAACGGCTTGTACGACCCAACTTGCGTTGAGCAACAAATGGATGATGGAGAAATCTTGGTTCATAGCAGTCGTTCTAGTACGGAAGAGGGAATTCTCGCAGGCTTTAAATCCTGGGCATGCACCCACCCTATGCGGATAGTGCCTTCGCAAAGCAGTTGGTCGTCGCGCCAAGCTTGTTGCGCAATGGTCAAACTGGCACGACCACTGTTTTGCAATTGCGCGGTGATGCGAAGCAAGTCATCCAATTTAGCGCTTTGCAAGTATTTAACTTGGGTTTCGCTTACCACAAACATACCACCGGTTTCTTCGCGCAAGCTTTGCTGGCCAATGCCTAGCGCGCGTAACCATTCGGTGCGTGCACGTTCAAAAAATTTCAGGTAATTGGCATAAAACACAATGCCGCCAGCATCTGTATCTTCCCAATACACGCGCACTGGGTGCTCAAAGGCTTGGGGTGTCATGCCGTTGGGGTTGGCGTCGCTGCTTCGGTGCGACGGTCAGATTGCACCTCGGTGCTACGCAATTTCGGCGCCAAACCATTGAGCACCGCATTGACATATTTATGCCCATCTGTACCGCCAAATGATTTGGCGAGCTCAATGTATTCGTTGAGCACAACGCGCCAAGGCACATCTATGCAATGCTGAAACTCGTAGACCCCCATCCACATGACAGCATGTTCGATGGGTGATATTTCGTCTATTTTGCGGTCTAGCAAAGGCAAGATGAGTGCATCGAGCGCAGTGCGGTGTTCAATGCAACCGTAAAGCAGCGCGTCGTAATGCACAGAATCCGATTTATGAAAACCGCTTAAGTCTCGGGTAAAGACGTCAATATCCGATGCTTCGTTGCGTCCCACCAAATATTGGTAGAGGCCTTGCAATGCAAACTCACGTGCGCGACTGCGTCCTGATTTGGAGGCGCTTTTACGCACGGGTTTGGAGTCGGCGCTCATGCCAGCTGCTCCAGCAATAAAGCCATTTCAACTGCGACGCGGGCAGCATCACGGCCTTTTTCGGTTTGGCGAGCAATTGCTTGGGGCAAGTCTTCGGTTGTCAAAATGGCATTGGCAACGGGGACATGGAAGTCCATGCTCACACGCGTTACACCAGCACCAGACTCGTTAGCTACCAGTTCAAAGTGGTAGGTTTCGCCACGAATGATGCAGCCCAAAGCAATCAATGCGTTGAAGGGTTCTGGGTCTTCAATATGGGCCAATGCTTGAAGTGCCAAAGGTATTTCTAATGCACCTGGCACATACACATGGGTGATGCGGTCTTGTTTGACGCCCATCGCTTTGAGTTCGGCCAAACATGCTTGGGCGAGTGCATTCGTTATTTCTGGATTGAAGCGGGCTTGCACGATACCCACTTTGAGGGCACTACCGTCTAATTGGCTAGGTGTTTGTGAGTTGGGTGTGAACATATTTTTATTCTTTGCTGACGTAGCCAGTGATCTCAAGACCGTAACCCGCCATGCTGGGCATACGACGTGGGTTGCCAAGTAGGCGCATTTTTTGTACGCCGCAGTCGCGCAAGATTTGTGCGCCTACGCCATAACTGCGTAAATCCATACGGCCACGCTCTGGCGCATGGGCTGATCGCGCCGTTCCGTCAAACTGGGACAAGAGTTGCGCGCCACTTTCGCCGCAGTTCAATAACACGATGACGCCAGCGCCTTCTTTGGCAATGCGACGCATAGCTGCGTCTAGTCCCCATGAATGCATGATGCGATCGGGCTCTAGTGCATCCAATACGGACAGGGGTTCATGAACGCGGGCGAGAACGGCATGGTCTTTGTCCCACTGACCTTTGATCAGCGCCAGATGCACGGCGCCACTGGTACTGTCTTGGTAAGCCACCGCTTTGAATTCGCCATGCGCGGTCTGCATAGAACGTGAACTGATAGCGTTGACCAAAGACTCTGTTCGGCTGCGATGCTCGATCAAACCGGCAATCGTGCCAATCTTCAAACCGTGTTCACTGGCAAACCTCTGCAAATCGAGCAACCTGCCATGGCGGCCAAGTCACAACCGGCCTCGGTGTGGCCAGCGCGCATTAAGACGCCGCCGTCGACAGCTTGCAATGGGAAGACGTGACCAGGTTGCACCAAATCATTGGCTTGGGTATTTTTTGCAACCGCTACTTGGATAGTTCGGGCACGGTCTGCAGCCGAAATGCCAGTGGTCACACCCTCGGCTGCTTCGATTGACACTGTAAAAGCAGTGCTGTAGACCGTGCCATTTTGCGCCGCCATGGGGGGCAGTTTGAGGAACTCACAACGCTCGCGTGTCAAGGTGAGGCAAATCAAACCGCGGCCAAAACGCGCCATGAAGTTCACGGCCTCGGGCGTTACGTGGTCACTTGCAAGTACCAAGTCGCCTTCGTTTTCGCGGTCTTCTTCGTCTACCAAGATCACCATACGCCCAGCTTTGAGTTCAGCAACGATTTCTTCAACAGGAGAAATGACGGCGGGCGTTTTGGGTACGAGTTGTAGGGGGTTAGACATAAGAGGCTTTCAAACAGCGGGGTTTGCTTCTAGCATTTTTTCAACATGCAGCATGCGTTCTACGTAGCGCGCCACGGTGTCGATTTCTAAATTCACGGCGCTGCCTTTTTGCAGACTACCTAATGCGGTGTTTTCGACGGTGTGCGGGATCAGATTGATGCTGATCTCCGAGTTTTGAAGGGTTCCATCGGCCTGATGGTCTTGTACATGGTTGACCGTCAAACTCACACCATTGACGGTGATCGATCCCTTGTAGGCCAAATATTTGGCCAATGTCATAGGCGCTGAAATGCGCAACTCCCAACTCTCGCCCACTTGGGCAAAGTGGCACACGTGACCAATGCCGTCGACATGTCCTGAGACGATGTGTCCACCAAGTCGGTCGTTGGCACGCAGGGCTTTTTCTAAGTTGACGCTGCCCAGTTCGGTCAGGCCGCTGGTGCGGGCCAATGACTCAGCAGAAATATCGATGGTGAATTGGTGTGAGAAGAGGTCAAAACTGGTGACCGTCATGCAGGCGCCGTTCAATGCGATGCTGTCACCTAAGCCCACGTCGGACAGATACCCGGCAGGCACCTGAATCGTCAGGCGTTTGCCGTGGTGAAAAGAGCTTCCCAGGTCGTGGACAGCGGTGATGCGCCCCACGCCGGTAATGATTCCGGTGAACATCTGTTTATTTTCGCAGGTTTCTTGTGGTCGCTGGGGTTATTAGGGGTTATTGGTCTTTGATGTGCGCAATCAGGCGAATGTCGTTCCCAATAGGCATGACATTTTGGATATCGAGTTTCAATGCTTGCGACAGTGCTTCAAAGGGCCCGAGATTTGCCATGCCCATTCCTTGGCCAATCAAAAGAGGGGCAAGGTAGACCAGTAATTCGTCCACCACACCGGCCGTTAAGAGAGAACCATTGAGTTTGAATCCGGCCTCAATATGCACTTCGTTGATATTTCTTTGACCTAAGTCTTTTTGCATGGCGCGCAAATCGACTTTGCCCTGCGCATTGGGTAAACATGTGACTTGTGCGCCTTTAGCCTCTAAGGCGGCCTTGCGATCGGCGTCTTCTTTTGCGCAATAAATCCAAACTTCTCGCTGTATTGGCCAGAGCTTGGCGTTTAATGGTGTTTCTAGTTTGCTGTCTACGATGACCAAGGTGGGCTGGCGAGGGGTATCGATATCTCGCACATCGAGACGGGGATCGTCTTCTAAAACAGTGCCGATGCCTGTGAGGACAGCGCAGGCTCGGGCTCGCCATGCGTGCCCATCTTGCCTGGCTGCTGCCGAGGTGATCCATTGGCTCAGGCCATTGCTTAGAGCGGTTTGCCCATCTAGCGATGCGGCTACTTTCAGGCGCATCCAAGGGACGCCTTGGGTCATGCGTTTGAAAAAACCAAGGTTCAATGAGAGTGCTTTGTCTTTCGATACCCCCACATCAACTTGCAAGCCTGCCTGACGCAAACGCGCAATACCGTTGCCGCTAACTTGTGGATTTGGATCTTGTACAGCCACCACCACCCGCGCCAAGCCAACTTGAATAAGCGCATCGCAACAAGGACCGGTATGTCCTTGATGACTACAAGGTTCTAGGGTGACGTAGGCGGTAGCACCAGCCAAATCATGGCCTTGTTGTTCGGCATCTTGAAGCGCCATGATTTCCGCATGCGCTTGACCGACGGACTGGGTATGGCCACTTCCTATCAAAACGCCTTGTGGGTTAACGATGACGCATCCCACCCGTGGATTGGGCGTGGTGATGTTCATCGCTTTTTCAGCCCAAGTCAGGGCAAGCGACATCCATTGGATATCTGATTCGGTTGGGGGCATGTCCAGATTATCCAATGGGGGTGTCATGCCAATAATTTCCAGCTATGCCATTGGCCAGTCTGTGCTGTTTCGGTTGCGCGAGACCAAATGGCTTGGATGACCAAGGTATTGGGTCGGGGCTTGGTTAGTTCGGACGTTGGGGTGGACGTGTTGTCTTGCACTAGCACCGTGATGCGATAGATAAATGGTGATGGAGCTGATGGAATAGCTGGCGTCGTTTGAAGCAATGAAGAACCAACTAGCTCTGACAGATTCGCATTTAGCCAGACCTCCACCCAGTAAAAAGCAGAGACGTTGCTACTGGGTAAATCAGCCATGCTCACCGGTTGCGACTGATTCAGCAAGTTACGCCATTGCTCGGCGCTCAAATCGACTTGCGTTCTGGGCGCGCAAATGCCAGCTTGGCACATGGCGTTGCCTAATCGCACTTGCAGTTTGTCGCGCTCTTGGGCTGTGGTGGGATAAAAAGCATGGGTTTGTGCGTCCGTGCCTGCGAAGTGACGAAGGCTTGTCGACGAGTCTGGCGTTACGCTGATAAATGTGCTGTTTGTTGCGCTAAACCCGATGATGTCTTGCACCACCAAAGGAAATATCCCTTCAGCAATCTGTTTGTTACGAATTAGGTGGGACTCGACATTTAATAGTTGCTGGTTAACCCATTGCATGCGCCAAACTGTTGCGCAGGCCAATATTGTCAGCGCCAAAATGCCCAGCACAGCGGGCAATGCAAATCCGGATCGTTTACTTTCACCCATAAGCGCCCAAACGATTGGGCAGTGCCATTACCTGCCGAAATATACGACGCAACTTTCCGTCTGCAGCAATGGTCTCGCCATTGCAACCCTTGGTTGGAACCAAAGTGCCCTTTGCCGTGACCCCCAATCGTGTGCCCGAGGCTAAGCGCAAACATACCTCGATTGCCACGATTTGCGCTGGTCCAAAAAGCTCTGTGGCGTTGACCCATTGCAAGGTGTTCAGGACGGGATTGATTTGCGCAAACCGTGTTTGTAGATCTTCCACACCCTCGGCCAAAGCTTGGTAACTGCTGCCTGAAACATTGGTATCTTTGCAAGTCAGTTCTTTATTATTGCTGCGCTTAAAACTGTTGCTGATCAACGCGCTTGGACTGGCGCTGGAGTTGCCTTGGCAATCAAAAGGATCTGCGCCAGCCCAATGCGATAAAACCAAGCCCTCGCTTGGATTGCTAAAGCCAAAATAGGGAAGAGAGAGCATCGCATGGTTGTCAGATGTAACTAGTAAATAAGCAGCGCCATCTAATTCAGCTTGTCGGCGAATAGCCCTTATGGCTACTTGCGCATTTTGGTAAAGCGCATCGGTGGCGCTCATCGTTAGCCATGACTGGTGGCAGAGTTGGTAGACGCTCAAGGCGATCGCCACGACCAGACTGCTTAAACCCACACCAATTAGCAACTCGGTTAAAGAGTAGCCTTTTGAGTTGCTAGTGTTGCTGGTAGCACCTAAGACCTTTGAAAACAACATAGAGATAAAGCGTTTCATCTTTGCGGCCTAACCCATAAGTTCCAGCATTGCATGTGCGCGGGGCATGTTGTGCTGTTAGAAGAAATCTTGTTAGCTGGCCACCCCACGCTGATAGCCCACCACCCCGTTTGTCCACGCAGGGAATAGACCGATGCATCACCTTTTGGCAATTGCGCGCGTAATGCTTGTTGCCACTGGGCGATATCCCATTGCGCCAATTGCGTCCAGCTGCAAGCATTGGCAAAACAGTCTTGTGTGGTTTGCCGTGACTCCCCCCAATGCATTGCATACAGCGCACTTTGGGAGGCGTTGATTCGCATGCGATCCGCCAAGTCGCTGGCCAAAGCCATGGCAATAAACTGGTAGGTCTGTTGTTGTTGGCGTAACGTAGCTTGTTGTTGCCACCACAAAACGCCTACCGCGCCGGCGGTGAGTATCAGCAAAGCAGCCAGGGCCTCGAGCATGGCGAGCCCAGCACTGGCTTTTCTAGAAAGCGAGCGAACAGTTAACTGCATGTGGCGGACTCCACCCAACGCATGCGCCCCGCACTGTTGATACACAAAGATCGGCTCAGGTTAACGCCTGCAACACGAGAGAGCACTGTCCATCGGTCACCGATCGTGCCTAAATCGCCTTGAGCGGATATGAAAAAGTCTGAGTTTTTAGCGAAGTTCACTTGTACCGATGCGTCTAGAGAGGTAGTGCTAATCACTTGCTGCATGCCAGAACTGCTGGATGCTTGGCTGACTTGCCAGCCGCAACTCCAGTCAGTTGCATGTGTACTCGTCTTGGCACAACCCGAAAGCCGACTCATTTGCAAACGCTGGCCCCATTGCAAGGCGCGCACTCTTGCAAGTTGAAGGTCGTTGAAGAGTTGCTGGCGCACGCTGTCAATGCGCGCGCGTTCTTGCCATCGCCAAACGCTCGGTAGGGTAAAACCGACCAAGACGGCAGAAACGCTTAAACAGACCATTACCTCCACCAAAGTAAAACCTTGGAATGCCACCTTGGGTTGAGGTGGAATTGAGAGCGCCAAAAAGAAAAAACCTAGCAAGTACATAAGCACATGCTAGGTCGCGGGAATGAAAAGTGTGTAAGAGGTGCTTACAAATTATTTGCTTACCTCGTCCACCAAACTCTTGAACTCGTCAATATCTTCAAAACTACGGTAGACGCTGGCAAATCGGATGTATGCCACCTTGTCGAGTTTCTTCAATTCGCGCATCACCAACTCGCCCAAGCGGGTCGATGGCACCTCTCGGGCACCCAGACTCATGAGCTTTTCTTCAATTCGCTCCACCGCGTTATCTAACTGCTCGGTGCTGACGGGGCGTTTGCGCAAAGCCAAAGCCATCGAACCCACCAACTTGCTGTGCTGAAACTCTGTGCGTCGACCATCTTTTTTCACGACGTTGGGATAACTGACATCAGGACGCTCGTAGGTGGTGTAGCGCTTTTCGCAGGCACCGCATTGGCGACGTCGGCGAATCGAATCGCCGTCTTCAGACATGCGGGTCTCGACCACTTGGGTCTCTAGGTGGCCGCAAAAAGGGCACTTCATGGCTTACTTGTAGACGGGAAACTTAGCTGTCAACGCATGCACCTTGGCGCGCGCGGCGGCGATATTGGCTTCGTCGTGGGGGTTGTCTAAGACGTCGGCGATCAAATTGGCGGTCAAGCGCGCTTCGTCGTCCTTGAAACCACGTGTTGTCATCGCGGGTGTGCCTATGCGCACACCGCTGGTCACGAAGGGTTTTTCAGGGTCGTTCGGGATGGCGTTTTTGTTGATTGTCATGTGCGCAGCACCGAGTGCGGCTTCGGCTTCTTTGCCGGTGATTTTTTTGGAGCGTAAATCGACCAGCATCACATGGCTTTGGGTGCCGCCGCTGACGATACGCAAACCGCGCTGGGTCAATGTCTCGGCAATGATTTGGGCATTCTTCACCACTTGCTGTTGGTATCCTTTGAACTCTGGTGCCATCGCTTCTTTGAAAGCTACAGCCTTGGCTGCAATGACGTGCATCAGCGGGCCGCCTTGCAAGCCGGGGAAGATAGCGCTGTTGATCGCTTTTTCGTGCTCGGCCTTCATCAAAATAATGCCACCGCGCGGTCCGCGCAAACTCTTGTGGGTGGTCGATGTCACGACGTCCGCGTGAGGCACCGGGTTGGGATACACGCCCGCAGCAATCAAACCCGCGTAATGCGCCATGTCCACCAAGAAAATCGCGCCCACGTCTTTCGCCACTTTGGCAAAACGCGCAAAGTCGATGTGCAAGCTGTAAGCAGATGCGCCAGCGATGATGAGCTTAGGTTTATGTTCATGCGCCTTCTTTTCCATGGCGTCATAGTCGATTTCTTCTTTGGCATTCAAGCCATACGACACGACGTTGAACCATTTGCCACTGATGTTGAGAGGCATCCCGTGCGTCAGGTGACCGCCTTCGGCCAAGCTCATGCCCATGATGGTGTCGCCTGGCTTCAAGAACGCCAAAAATACCGCTTCGTTGGCTGAGGCGCCGCAATGCGGTTGCACGTTGGCAGCATCCGCACCGAAGATTTTCTTGACGCGGTCAATCGCGAGTTGCTCAGCTACATCGACGTTTTCACAACCACCGTAGTAGCGCTTGCCGGGGTAGCCCTCGGCATATTTATTCGTCATTTGCGAGCCTTGGGCTTGCATGACAGCGGGGGAAGCGTAGTTTTCGCTAGCAATGAGTTCGATGTGGTGTTCTTGACGGGCGTTCTCGGCCTCAATAGCGGCCCAAATCTCTGGGTCGGTATGCGCGATCAAGACATTGCGTTGGTACATGAAAAGTTGTCCTTAGGAAAATAATCTGAAATTAAAAAAGTTATTTGGTGTCTTCGTCGTCTTTGTCTTTGCCAAATGGCGTCAAGCGCTGGGCTTTTTCCCACAGGCTTTCGAGACGAGCCGATGCTGCTTCGGCGGCAGTGGTCGGTGAGGCGGAGGTAGATACTTTCACTCCTTTGGCCACAAGTTGTAAGCGTGCGTATTCGCTCAGCACCTTGGCGGCATAGCCACTGTCGTCCTTCAAATTGCCAGCACCCACATAGAGTTTGAGACCGGCCTCTGCCGAACCAGCGCGATTGATGCAGTCTTTGAGCACACTTACACCGACGCGTAGATTGGCAACTGGGTCAAAAGCTGCCAAAGGGCCACCAAAACTGATGTATTTCTCTTCATGTACCTTTGTCATCACTTGCATCAAACCTTGGGCCCCCATATTGCTTTGGGCAAAAGGGTTGAAGCCAGATTCCACAGCCATAACGGCCAGTATGAGAGAAGGATCAATTTGATTCCTGGCGCCTAAGTCATAAGCCTCACTTACCAGTGCACTCAAGGGCTCTGGCGCAACGCGGTATTTTTTGCTTAACCAATAAGCTAAGTTAGCTTGTTGGCGAGGTAAGTCGCGCGGGTCAATGGCAGTGGCTCGGTCTACCGCATCGGTATCGGCCTCTACGCCAGTTGAGTCATATTGCCTCTCTTGTAACCAGCTGATCAATTTGGTTTCCGTGACTGAGCGAAGATCTGGTCTCACCGACAAAGCCACGAAAAAAAAGAAAATAGACAGGCCCAAAACCGCCAACCCGTTGTGGGTGATGGCGAAAAACCCTTGGACTACGTCTGTCGCAAACATCCGTAGCCCGAGGTTTAAACGGGCAAGAAACTGTTTCAAAGGGAAATACTCAAAAAGCGGTGAAGGGGAAAATTTTAAAGCCTCAGCGACAATGTAGGGATATTCAGATATTGAGCCGTCACCGTGACCCAACCAGAAAATAAAAACCCAGACCTCGCCGCCCTCGATGCATTGACCGCTGGCGCCTTTACCGCAGCCACTTCGGGTGAGCGCATTTCGCTCTTGCAAACGTGGGTGCTCACCGAGCCCAGCCTCTCTGCCTTGCAAGATGTGTTCAAGGAAATGAGCCACCGTGACAAGGGTGCAGCCAAAGTCTTGCGCGACAGCATGGACGAAAAACGTCGCAATATCGAACAAGAAGCTTTGGCCCACAGTTGGGCAGAAAAAGGCTCGGCCTTGCGCGACGCCCCACGCATCAATATTGCCGACGCGATGGCATGGCAACGCGACGCCGCCAAAGCAGGTGCGCCTTTGTCGCGCGAGCCACTGGCGGGTCTTAAAACTGCTTTGGCCGACCGCGTGAAAGCCATCGAGGACTTACAGCACCAGTCGCAAGTGCAGCGCGAAGCCGCTGTTTTGTTGGCACAGCGTATTGAAGTCCTTTCGACCAAGCCTTGGCAAGATGCCCAATCCCAGCGCGAAGCCTTGCAAGCCGACTTAGAGCGCTGGCACGCCCAAGCCAAGAGCCTGACCGACGACGCGCAGTGGTCTAGCGTGGACGCCAAATTCCCGCCCGCTTTGCAAACCAGTGCCCAACAACTGCAAGCCGTTTGGCTGGCGTTTGGCGATGCGTTGCAACTCACCGAAGCCGCCGCGGCAGACTCGCAAGCGCCATTGCCAGCAGTGCCGGCATGGGCGGAACAAATTCGCCAAGTGCGTAACCCGTCACAAGCGCAAGCCCAAGCTCAGCCAGTTGAGTCCTCGCAAAACGCCCCAACTGCACCCGCTACTGGCGTAGCTAGCGAAGCCACCCGCAAAGTCAAACCCATGGGTGACAAGGTCTTGATAGACCAGCAACGGCTTGAACTCGCTATGCAGGCTGAGGCACTTTTCAAGCCTATCTCGGCTAAAACAAAAGAAAAAGCCCCACCGAAAGACGATGAATCGCCTAGTGCGACAACTGAGGACTTGTCTGTTGAAGCGGCAGAAGAAATCGAGCTTGTTCCCGCCATGGGCGGCCGCAAGATGCAAGAGACATTGCGCAATTTGCGTGAGGAGTGGAAAAAAGTCGACAAACAAGCTGCGCCCAATCCCGCTTTGTGGAAGCGATTTGATGCGGCTTGTAACAAAGCCCATGTGGTGGTCGATGCCTGGCTCAAAGAGGCCCGTGCCCAAACTGCAGCCAACAAAGCCCAGCGTGTGGCTTTGATCGAAGAACTCAAAACTTGGGCTGCTGAGCATGCCCAGGGCCCCGACTGGAAAGGCGTCGCCCGTCAGTTGCACCAATTCGCCCAACGTTGGCGCGAAAGCGGTCACCTGAGTGAAAAAATGTTCGCGGAATTGCAACCGCAGTGGAAAGCCGCCATCCATGCGGCGCACGAACCCTTAGAGATCGTGCAAAAAGCTAGCTTGGAACGCCGCAATGCTTTGATTGCTGAGGCGCAAGATTTAGGTGCCGCCCCCACATTGCGTATTGATGCCGTCAAAGCCTTACAACAACGTTGGCAAGAAGAAGCCCATGCCGTTGTTTTGGATCGTCGCCTAGAACAAAAACTCTGGGACGCATTTAGGAAACCCATAGACGAAGCCTTTGCGCGTAAATCTACTGTGCGCGAACAAGCGCAAGCGGCACTCACCCCCATCGACAAAGCTGTCATGGAAGCCTCCAAAGCGGTGGAGTCTGCTGTAGCCAAAGGCGATGCCTCGGCCATTCGTGCTGCGATGCAAAACTTGGAAAAAGTTAGCCGTGGCGAGTTGCCAACTGCGGCGCCAAGTTCTGCACCTGCAGGCACAAATGCAGTTTCAGAAACCGCTGCGGCAGCCACAGAAACTGCGCAGGTTGCGACAGAGGCTAGCCCAGAAGCCACAGAGGCTAGCCCAGAGGCGAAAGAAACTCTTGCTGCAACGGCCGAATCTTCAGATAAATCACCAGAATCATCTGATTCGACTGAAGTTAAAACTGAATCGCCAAGTGAAAGCACTCCGCCACCCGTTCCCAAAGCCGCTCCTCGCCCGGTGGTGGCTGTACGCGGGGATGACCGTCCTGGCCAAAAACGCACTGAGTTACCTTCTCAGGGTGGCCGTGGACGCGATGGCAAACCAAGTGTAAAAGGCACGATGGGCGGCAAAGCAGGTGGCAAGTTTGGCGATAAAGCGGGTGGCTGGCGTGACCGCGAAGATACTGCACCTCGCGGTCCGCGCCTAGGGGAAGCAGCTTTCCGTGCCCAGCGATTCGCGATAGAAAACGCCCAAGACGCATTGCGTCGCTTGGCCGCACAAGCCCATGGCGAAGTGCTCACTCAACTCTTACACGCTTGGGAAAAACGCGATCCAGAGCAAATGCCAACTGCGCAAGCGATTGGCAACAAACTCAATGCTGCTCAACGCTCGCAATGGACGCAAGCACTTGCCAAAGCGCCCGCTGCTGACGCGACACAAGCCTTGTTACGCATGGAAATGGCCGCTGATCTACCTACCCCTGCCGCCCACATGGACGCGCGCCGTGCTTTGCAATTGCAGTTGCTCACACGCCGAAACGATCCGTCGCCGCAAATGACATGGGCTGCAGATGCCGCTCATGTTTTGTCTAGTGGGTATGACGAGGCAAATGGCAGACGTTTGCAGGCTGCTTTAAAAGTTTTGTTGAAGCGATAACCCTTGCTGAAGCAATAACCCTTTGTTGAGTTAATACCCTTTGCTCTGCCCATAGCCTTCTAAGAGCTAATTTCAAGGCAAGTTCATCAGTTATTCACAGAAATACGGGTAAATCGTTGTGTATCTTGCGTCCAACGCAAGACTTCCAGCCTAGGTGGTTTTGTAAGGGCTTCCCAGTCACTCAACACGATGCGGCTGAGGCCGTTGCCCAAGTTGTGTGAGGCAGGGCGATGGGTATGACCATGTATGAGTAACTTGCAATCGTTTTCTTGTAACCAAACGCGTGCGTTATTTGCGTCCACATCCACATAATCAGTTTGCGTTTGTTGGCGTGCCTTGCTTTGCGCGCGCAAGTCTTTCGCAATTTGCTGGCGCTCTGACAAAGGTTTGGCTAAAAACGCTTCTTGCCATGCGCTAGAGCGCACTTGCTTGCGAAATGCCATGTAGTCGATATCGTCAATACACAAGGCATCGCCGTGGCTTAGCAATACTTTTTGCTTGGCGAGTTCTAGAACGCAAGGGTCTTGCATGCCTTGCACGCCGGTAGATCGTAGCCAATGCGATCCCACCAAGAAATCGCGGTTACCGCACATAAAAAATACAGGTATACGTCTAACGTTGTTACGCAACACTTCCATGCATTGCAAATGGAAGGGGTCTTGCGTGTCGTCACCAATCCACACTTCAAACAAATCGCCCAATATAAATAGGGCATTTGCAGGGGTGGTGTTTAAGTGGTTAGCCCAAGCATTGAACGTTGCGACTTCGCCAGCGTCCAAATGCACGTCGGACAAAAAGTCCACCATGCGCCAATCAGATGGCGCAATCATTTAGAGGGCGACAGCCTTTTCGATGATGACGTCTTCTTTGGGCACGTCGTCATGGAAACCTTTGCGGCCCGTTTTGACTTTGGCGATTTTGTCGACCACATCCGTGCCTTCCACTACTTTGCCAAATACCGCGTAGCCCCAACCTTGGCGTGAGGGCGCTGTATGGTTCAAGAAGTCGTTGTCCGCTGCATTGATAAAAAACTGTGATGACGCTGAGTGCGGCTCAGACGTGCGTGCCATAGCCACGGTGTAGTGGTTGTTTTTCAAGCCGTTGTTGGCTTCATTCTCGATAGGCTCGTCAGAACTCTTTTCGGTCATGCCGACTTCAAAGCCACCACCTTGCACCATAAAGCCAGGAATAACACGGTGAAAAATGGTTTTGTCGTAATGGCCTTTGTTGACGTAATTCAAAAAATTTTGTGTGGTGTTGGGGGCTTTGTCTGCATCGAGTTCAAGCGTGATGACGCCGTGGTCCAAGATGTGCAGTTCTACGCGGGGGTTACTCATGGGGGTTCCTTGTGAAAACGAATTAAGGCAACACAGTTGCCGATTTGATGACAACTTGTGTACGAGGCACATCTGTCGGAAAAGGTCCACCAAAGCTGGTGGGAATCGCGCGAATGCGGTTGACCACGTCCATGCCAGAGACGACTTTGCCAAACACGGTGTAGCCAGGTTGTTGTGGGTTAGGGTCGAGGAAACCGTTGTCCACCACATTGATAAAAAACTGTGAAGTAGCAGAGTGGGGTGCGTTGGTGCGCGCCATCGCTAATGTGCCCACTGTGTTGCGGGGCCCGCCTTTGCTCAATGCCTCAAGACCTTCATGCATAACGGGTGCACGGGTTGGACGCTCGATATAACGCACGTCATATCCGCCGCCTTGAATCATGAAATTGGCAATCACGCGGTGAAAAATCGTGCCGTCATAGTGCTTGTCGCGCACATATTGCAAAAAGTTTTCTGCTGTCTTAGGAGCTTTATCTGGATAGACCTCGGCCACAAACTCGCCCATGTTGGTGACGAATTTCACTTGGGGTGCACCAATGTTTTTGAGGGTGTCTTGGGCTTGGGAGGCTTGAATACTGAATAAGCCCAAGCACAGTGCTAATAGACACAGGAGTCGACGTGTTGGTTTCATATTAAATTTCATGGAGATAAAGGTTTAAAAATTGACGTATCCAAGAGGGACATAAGTGCCATAAGCATCTCTGGTGGGGGCTTCTTTACCAGGGCTTTTTACACCACTGCTGATGGCTTCTAGCGAGGGTCGGATGAGATCAATCTTGCGTGCAATCCCGCGTTGCGTTGGGTTGATTTGCATAGATTGCATATAAGAAAATTTGGCCAATTGGGCCAATATATCCCCCATATTCTCATGCGCATCTGCGTAATTGGGGTTCGCACGCAAGGCTGCATCAAGCGCTTCTTTGGCCACACTAAATTGCCCCTTAGCGGCATACAGAACTGCCAGGTTGTTAAAAGGTTCTGCAATTTCTGGGTAGTCTTGCGTCAAACTCAAATACATATCAAGAGCCACTTCTTTGTCACCGGTGCGGTGGGTAATCCACGCTTTCCAAAAGCGCATTTGTGGATCACGCGGGTTGACTGCCATGAATTTATCAACTAAAACTTCTGCGCGCTCGAACTTTTCTTGGCGCAATAACTTTTTGACTTGGTCGTGAGGATCGCTCTGCACGGTGGGCAAAATATTTTGACCAGGTGTCCAGTCATCCGACACATTGTTTTGCGCTTGAGATAAGGATGTTAGAAAAAAGGCTACTAAGCCAAATGCTAAAGATGAAAGCCGCATAGTGAGTGATCGCTTCCAATGCATTGGGTGAAAAAAGGAGTCAGGGTTTGTCATCTGCTTTGTATACTCTGGGCATTGTAAAACAGGGGTTATGCGTAACCCCTTCTTCATTTATTTGTTCTCGCTAAGACTGACCGACTGCTGCAGTCCCTAACCATTCACCCATGACGCTCCGCATTCACAACACGCTCACGCGTGCGCTGGAACCTTTTTCTCCGCTTGAGCCGGGCCATGTGCGTATGTATGTCTGCGGCATGACGGTCTATGACTTGTGTCACTTAGGCCATGCACGTTCCATGGTGGCTTTTGATGTGGTGCAGCGTTGGCTCAAAGCCAGTGGTTTGCGCGTTACCTATGTACGCAATGTGACCGACATTGACGACAAAATCATCAAACGCGCATTAGAGAACGGCGAAACCATTCGCGCATTAACCGACCGCATGGTCGAAGCCTTGCACCAAGATGCTGATGCATTGGGTATCGAGCGCCCGACGCTTGAGCCTCGCGCCATGGACTACGTACCGCAAATGCTTTCCATGATCAACACCTTGCAAAGCAAAGGCTTGGCCTACCAAGCAAGCAATGGCGACATGAACTTTGCGGTGCGTAAATTTCCTGGTTACGGCCAGCTATCTGGTAAATCGTTGGATCAATTGCAAGCGGGTGAGCGTGTAGCCGTAGATGACGGTAAACAAGACCCGCTTGACTTTGTGTTGTGGAAGTCAGCCAAACCCACAGAGCCTGATGATGCCAAGTGGCCTAGCGCATATGGTGTAGGCCGACCTGGCTGGCATATCGAATGTTCGGCCATGGGTTGCGAGTTGTTGGGCGAAAGTTTTGACATCCACGGTGGTGGCGCAGACTTACAGTTCCCACACCATGAAAACGAAATCGCCCAAAGCCAAGGGGCATCTGGCAAACCGATGGCGCAGGTGTGGATGCACAACGGCTTTATCAACATCGACAACGAAAAAATGTCCAAGAGTTTGGGCAACTTTTTCACCATCCGCGATGTGCTCAAAGTCTTTGAGGCAGAAACCATTCGCTTCTTTGTGGTGCGCAGCCACTACCGTAGCCCCTTGAATTACAGCGATGTGCATTTGAACGACGCGCGCGGTGCGTTGAAACGTCTCTACACCGCCTTGAGTTTGGTCAAGCCAGACGACGATGTGGCTATCGATTGGAGCAGCCCCTTCGCCCAGCGTTTCCAAGCCGCAATGAACGAAGACTTCGGTACGCCTGAGGCTGTCGCTGTGTTGTTTGACTTGGCCAGCGAAGTGAACCGCAGCATGTCTTCGCAAATGGCCGGACTCCTCAAAGCATTGGGTGGCGTTTTGGGCTTGTTGCAAGATGATCCGCAACGCTTCTTACAAGCGGGTAGTGATGTTGATGAATCTGCAATTAAAGCGCACATCGCAGCGCGTGCGGCTGCTAAGGCTTCTAAAAATTTTGCAGAGGCAGACCGCATTCGCCAAGAACTCACTGCCATGGGCATTGTTTTGAAAGATTCGCCAACTGGCACCACCTGGGAGCGCGCGTAATGTCGCCCACCAAGCTCATCAGCGTGACACCCGACTATTGGGAAGAGGCGTGCAAGCACCTCGTGAAAAAAGACCGCGTGATGAAACGGTTGATTCCGCAATTTGGTGATGCTTGTTTGCAGTCGCGCGGTGACCCTTTCATCACCTTGGCTCGAAGCATCGTGGGACAGCAAATCTCAGTCAAAGCGGCGCAATCGGTATGGGACAAGTTTGCTGTTTTACCTCGCAAGTTAACACCCGCCAATGTTTTAAAACTCAAATTTGACGATATGCGTGCAGCAGGTTTATCTGCACGCAAAGTTGAATACTTGGTCGATTTATCTTTGAATTTTGATAGCGGTAATTTGCAAATCAAAAAATGGTCCGACATGGATGACGAAGCCATCATTGCTGAGTTGGTTGCCATTCGTGGCATTGGCCGTTGGACGGCAGAAATGTTTTTGATCTTCCACTTGTTACGACCCAATGTGTTGCCCTTGGACGATGTGGGCTTGATCAATGGCATCAGCAAAAACTATTTCTCGGGTGAATCGGTCAGTCGCAGCGAAGCACGTGAAGTCTCTGCTGCATGGGCGCCTTATCGCAGCGTGGCGACTTGGTATATTTGGCGGTCTTTAGATCCGTTACCAGTTGACTACTGAGTAACCTAGGAGTAATAGCGTTTTGTCTAAGAAAAATTTTCTCGATTTTGAACAACCGATTGCCGAATTAGAGGGCAAGATCGACGAATTGCGTTACGTGCAAACCGAGTCAGCTGTGGATATTTCAGAAGAAATTGACCAGCTCAGCAAAAAAAGTCTGCAACTCACCAAAGACATATACAGCAACTTAACGCCCTGGCAGATCACCAAAATCGCACGCCACACCGAGCGCCCGTACACGCTCGATTACATCAACGACATCTTCACCGACTTCGTCGAAATGCACGGTGACCGCCACTTTGCTGACGACTTAAGCATTGTCGGTGGCATGGCCCGCTTCAACGGCAATGCCTGCATGGTGCTCGGCCATCAAAAAGGCCGAGACACCAAAGAGCGTACTGCGCGTAACTTTGGCATGAGTCGTCCTGAGGGCTACCGGAAAGCTTTACGTTTGATGAAAACCGCAGAAAAATTCAAACTTCCTGTGTTTACATTTGTGGATACGCCCGGCGCTTACCCCGGTATTGATGCAGAAGAGCGTAGCCAAAGCGAAGCCATTGGCCGCAATATTTTTGAGATGGCGCAACTCGAAGTGCCCATCATCACGACCATCATTGGTGAAGGTGGTTCAGGCGGTGCATTGGCCATCAGCGTGGCAGACCAAGTATTGATGTTGCAGTACTCGGTGTACTCCGTCATTAGCCCTGAAGGCTGCGCCTCTATTTTGTGGAAAACCTCAGACCGTTCAGAAGATGCTGCCGAAGCGCTAGGCATTACTGCGCACCGATTAAAAGCTTTGGGCTTGATTGACAAAATCGTCAACGAGCCTGTAGGCGGTGCGCACCGTGACCCTAAACAAATGTCGGCACAACTCAAGCGTGGTTTGAACGACGCATGGCGCCAAGTCACTGATATGAAGGTCAAAGAACTGCTTGAGCGACGCTACGAGCGACTGCAAAGTTATGGCCGATTCAGCGACACCAAAGCCGACGCCCGCTAACTTTCCATCGCTTGATGCGCTCGCGCATCTGCCCGCTTGGGCCGTTGCACTCAGCGGCGGAGCTGATTCCACAGCACTGCTAATCGCCAGCGCCCTACGCTGGCCGGACAAAACCCACGCTATCCATGTGCACCATGGTTTACAAGACGCAGCCGATGGATTTGCCAAGCATTGCGAAACCTTGTGCCATCGACTGAACGTGCCTCTGGTTGTCGTTCGGGTGCAAGCCGCACATGCCAGCGGTGAAAGCCCAGAAGACGCAGCCCGTCAAGCGCGTTACAAAGCACTCAGCCAAGCACTGCAATCGAATTGGGGTGGGGCAGTGCAGCACATTGCCTTAGGCCAACATGCTGACGACCAAGTCGAAACCTTGCTGTTAGCCCTCTCACGCGGTGCAGGTTTGCCTGGTTTGGCCAGCATGCCAGCGGCAGTAACGCGCCAAGGAGTGACCTACCACCGTCCATGGTTAGGTAAGTCAGGTGCCACATTACGCAAAGCCTTAATTGACATTGGACAGACATGGGTCGAAGACCCTACCAACCAAGACACCCGCTACACCCGTAACAAAATTCGTGCAGATATTCTTCCTTCATTAGAGAAAGCATTTCCAGCGTTCAGACAAACCTTTGCCCGCAGTGCCGTGCACGCCGCACAAGCGCAAAGTCTTTTACACGAGTTAGCGGAACAAGATTTGTTGCAAGTGGGTAACCCACCGAATATCCAGGCATTACAAAAGTTCAGCGATGCCCGACAAACCAATGTGCTGCGCCACTGGTTGGCGCAAGAGAACATGCAAGCCAGTGCAGCCCAAATGGAGGCCTTGTTGGTGCAAGTCAAATCGTGCACTACACGTGGCCACGACATCCACATCAAGGTGGGAAGAGGCTTTGTGAAGCGCCAAGGGACGGTCTTGCGTTGCTACAATTGAAGGCTTTTTTGCAAAATCACACTATCTATTTCTTCTGCAATGTCTTTGATTGTTCATAAATACGGCGGTACATCGATGGGCTCTACTGAGCGCATTCGTAATGTCGCCAAACGCGTCGCCAAATGGGCACGTGCTGGTCACCAAATGGTCGTGGTGCCTTCTGCTATGAGTGGCGAAACTAACCGCTTACTCGGACTTGCTAAAGAACTCGCGCCTACCCATACCGATACCCAGTACGACCGCGAACTCGATATGCTGGCCGCAACTGGCGAGCAAGCGTCTTCAGCCTTGCTTGCTATTGCGTTGCAAGCCGAAGGCATGCAATCTGTCAGCTATGCTGGTTGGCAAGTGCCTATTCGCACCAACAGCGCATTCACAAAGGCGCGCATTGAGTCGATTGATGACAAGCGCGTGCGTGCTGATTTAGATGCTGGCCGTGTGGTCATCATCACAGGGTTTCAAGGCGTGGACGATGCAGGCAATATCACCACCTTAGGGCGCGGAGGTTCAGATACTTCTGCCGTTGCAGTAGCTGCCGCACTCAAAGCCAAAGAATGTTTGATCTATACCGATGTGGATGGCGTCTACACCACCGACCCGCGCGTGGTGCCTGAGGCGCGCCGTTTGCAAACCGTGAGCTTTGAAGAAATGCTCGAAATGGCTTCATTGGGTAGCAAAGTTTTGCAAATACGTTCGGTTGAGTTTGCCGGCAAATACAAAGTGCCACTGCGTGTGCTTTCCAGCTTTACCGAATGGGATATTGACATACATGAAGAGGCCAAATCTGGCACCTTGATCACTTTTGAGGAAGACGAACAAATGGAACAAGCCGTTGTATCAGGTATCGCGTTTAACCGCGACGAAGCCAAAATCTCCGTAGTCGGCGTGCCCGACAAACCCGGCATTGCCTACCAAATATTGGGCGCTGTGGCAGAAGGCAACATTGAAGTCGACATGATTATCCAAAACATCAGCAAAGGTGGTTTGACCGATTTCAGTTTCACCGTGCACCGCAATGACTTTGCCCGCGCAACAGAATTGCTAAAAGCCAAAGTGCTTACTGCCTTGGGTGCTACCGAAGTTATCGGTGACTCCAAAATCTGCAAAGTCTCCATCGTCGGAATTGGCATGCGTAGCCATGTTGGCATTGCCAGCAAAATGTTCCGCTCCTTAAGTGAAGAGGGCATCAATATTCAAATGATTTCGACCTCAGAAATCAAAACCTCTGTCGTTATTGACGAGAAATACATGGAACTCGCTGTGCGCGCGCTGCACAAGGCGTTTGATTTGGAGCAGGCGGCGTAATAGAGTTTATTTCCAATACCAAAAATGCGATTAACTGCCGAGCAAATCACAATCATCAAACATGCTACTTATGAGTTGGCTGGGCATGATGCGCGTACTTGGTTGTTCGGATCTCGGGTCGATGATCAATCTAAGGGCGGTGATATTGATCTACTTGTAGAGGTTGATGCAGAGGTGATTGAACCCGCACAACTTTCAGCAAAAATAGCAACGCGAGTTTCCTTAGCCATGCATGGGCGTAAGGTGGATGTGATTATCAAAGCTCCAAATTTAAAGCAATTGCCTATCCACATCGTGGCGCTTCAAGAGGGGATATGTCTGTGAATATTCCTGCATCTCATCAGGAGCGCTTGGCGTTTCTAGCGCGCGTCACTGAAAAAGAGTGCGCTCATTTGTTACAAACAGATGCGCGCTTATTTGGCGACCTATTTACTGTTGAAGACGCTCAAAAAATTGAACTAGATCCTATTCTTGCCGAGCGCCTGGATGCATTTGTTTCTCGATTCGGAAGACTTCAAGACACCGTTGGCGACAAATTACTGCCAGCCTTGTTGATCAGCATGGCTGAAAAGCCTGGAGCTGCCATTGATAATTTAGACAGAGCTGAAAAACTGGGCTTTATAGAATCATCAGACACTTGGATGGAAATGCGTCGATTAAGAAACCAAATGGTGCATGAATACATAGAAGATTTGGCCATCCTCGCTAGCGCTTTGCGTTCAGGACATGCCTTTGTGCCAAGCTTAGTGAAGTCAGCAAGGCTTTGTGTCGAGCGAGCCCAACGGCTTATCAAATGAGGTAAATTTGCGTCTACAATGATTTTTGCTGGAAACGTGACCGAGTGGCCGAAGGTGCTCCCCTGCTAAGGGAGTATGGGGTGTTGAGCCTCATCAA
>RFTR01000090.1 GCA_009923345.1 Betaproteobacteria bacterium | reverse complement strand
AATACGCTATCGCCACAGGCCAAGCTCAAACGGTGACAAGGAAGATCACGAAAATACTCAACCATTAAGTTCATCCGCGCGCTCTTGGGCTTTTTCAAAGTCCAAGTCGCCGCTGTAAATGGCACGTCCGCAAATCACGCCTTCGACGCCCTCGTCTTCTACTTCGCAGAGTTTCTCTATATCAGCCATACTGGACAAACCACCCGAAGCGATGACGGGAATGGTGAGTGCTTGCGCGAGTTTGACGGTGGCGTCGATGTTGATGCCGCTCAACATACCGTCACGGCCAATGTCGGTGTAGATGATGGATTCGACACCATAGTCTTCAAATTTTTTGCCGAGATCGATCACTTCGTGGCCGGTCAATTTGCTCCAACCATCGGTAGCCACTTTGCCGTCTTTGGCATCTAAGCCGACGATGATGTGGCCGCCAAAAGCCGAGCAAGCGTCTTGCAAAAAGCCAGGGCTTTTGACCGCCGCAGTGCCGATGATGACGTAGCGCATGCCCGCATCGATGTATTTTTCGATGGTGTCTAAGTCGCGGATACCGCCACCGAGTTGCACCGGAATGTCATCACCCACCGCCCGCAAAATCGCTTTGATAGCGGCATTGTTTTGCGGCTTGCCCGCGAACGCGCCATTCAAATCCACCAGATGCAAACGCCGCGCGCCTTTGGCCACCCAGTCGAGCGCCATTTGGGCGGGGTCTTCGCTGAAGGTGGTAGCCTGGTTCATGTCGCCTTGGATGAGGCGCACGCAATGTCCGTCTTTGAGGTCAATGGCTGGGATGAGAAGCATGATGGCGGGTGGAGTTCAAGGGTTCCAGTGGATGAAATTGCGGTACAAGGCCAAGCCATGCGCCGCGCTCTTTTCGGGGTGAAATTGTGTCGCAAAAATGTTGTCCCTGGCTATTGCGCACGCAAAAAGTCCGCCATAGTCGGTTTCAGCGGCAATATGCGCTGCATTTTTAGGTTTGGCGTAGAAGCTATGCACAAAATAAAAGTAACTGTTGCTAGGTACTCCTTCCCACAAAGGATGGGGTTGCGTTGGAGCCACTTGGTTCCAACCCATTTGTGGTACTTTGAAGCGACTGCCGTCGGCTTGGGTTCTGCCTGCCAAATCAAATTTGATGACCTCCCCGGCAATCAAACCCAATCCTGAGGTATCGCCCTCGGCGCTGTGGTCTAGCAACATCTGCATGCCTACGCAAACGCCAAACAGGGGTTTTTTAGATGCTGCGTCCAACACCGCTTCTAGCAATCCAGAGGCCTTGAGTTCCGACATGCAATCAGGCATCGCGCCTTGTCCCGGCAACACCACGCGGTGGGCGTCTCGCACCACCTGCGGGTTGGAGGTGACGATCACCTCAGCTTGGTCCACCACAGATGCCGCATGGATCACCGCTTGCGCCACCGAGCGCAAATTACCCATGCCGTAATCAACCACCGCAATGGTGTTCAAAGAGATCCTTTGGTCGAAGGAATGACGCCCGCCGAACGGGGGTCCGGTGTCAGTGCAGCACGCAAGGCGCGGGCAAAGGCTTTGAAAACAGTTTCGGCTTGGTGGTGAGCGTTTTCACCGCGCAAGTTGTCAATGTGCAATGTCACCAAGGCATGGTTCACAAAACCTTGGAAAAACTCGTAAGCCAACTGGCTGTCGAACTCGCCGATCATGCCGGCCTTGAAGGGAACGTGCATGATCAAACCAGGACGACCTGAAAAGTCGACCACGACGCGGCTTAGGGCTTCGTCCAAAGGCACATATGCGTGACCGTAACGGGTGATGCCTTTTTTATCGCCAATCGCTTTGGCCACGGCTTGGCCCAAAGTGATACCGACGTCTTCCACAGTATGGTGTCCGTCGATGTGCAAATCGCCCGTGGCGTGGATCTCTAAATCGATCAAGCCGTGGCGCGCAATTTGGTCGAGCATGTGGTCAAAAAAACCAATGCCAGTCGACAGTTTGGACACGCCCGTGCCGTCCAGATTGACCTTGACAGTGATGTGGGTCTCGGCCGTTTTACGGCTGACTTCGGCAATGCGAGCGGTCATATGGTGGCTTTCGAGGTTTTATTTCAGTGCAACTGCTAATGCAGCAAGTAATTGTTGGTTTTCTTTGGGTGTACCAATGGTCAAACGCAAACAGTTAGTCAGCAATGGATGCATTTTAGAAACGTTTTTGACCAAGACTTTTTGCGCCTTGAGTGACTCGAACACACGGGAGGCTGTATCGGGCTCGCCCTCAAAACGCGCCAGCATCATATTGGCGTCGCTGGGGAAAGGTGTCACGCCTGGCATGGCTTGCAGGGCTTGGATCAGGGCTGTGCGTTCTTCGCAGACAGTTTTGGCTTGCGCAGCAAAAACATCGGCATGCTCTAGGGCGAACAAGGCGCACTCGGCATTGAGGACGCTGACGTTGTAAGGTGGGCGCAGTTTGTCGACTTCATTTAACAATGCGATCGGCGCCAACATATAGCCCAAACGCGCGCCAGCCAAACCAAATTTGGAAAGTGTGCGCATCAGCAGCACATGCGAATTGCTTGCGGGATCTCGGCGAATTTCATCTAACCAACTCAAGCTAGAGAAGGGCTGGTACGCCTCGTCCATCACCACCAAACCACCATAGGCACTGACTTGGCCAATCAAACGGCGGATGACTTGGGTGTCCCACAAATTTGCTGTCGGATTGTTGGGATAGGCGATGTAGACGATGGCGGGTTCGTGTTGCGCGATCGCAGCAGACATGGCGTGCTCGTCCAACGCAAAGTCTGCCGTCAAGGGCACGCCGACAAAAGGCAGGCCTTGCAACTTGGCGCTCATGGCGTACATCACAAAACCGGGTTCTGGCGATAACACTTTGGCGCCGGGCACGGCGCAAACCATGGCTAACAGCGAGATCAACTCGTCAGAACCATTACCCAACATCAAGCCATAGCCTTGGGGTAAATCTACGTAGCGCGACAAAGCCGCACGCAAATCGTCGATGCGCGATCCGGGGTAGCGGTTAATCGCCAGTGCGCCTAAGCGTTGGCCTAATTCGGCTTGCAACTCTGTGCTTAAAGAAAACGGGTTTTCCATCGCATCTAGCTTGACCATGCCATCGGAATGTTGGATCGCATAAGCGTGCATCGATTGCACATCTTGACGGATAAAACGCATAGGCGTGGTCATGGCGCGTCTTTCTGCATGCGCATTTCTGCTGCCATCGCGTGGGCTTGCAGGCCTTCTCCATACGCCAGTACTGACGCAATTTGACCAAGGGTTTGTGCGCCCTTGCTGCTGACTTCAATCAGGCTGCTGCGTTTTTGAAAGTCATACACACCCAAAGGCGAGCTGAAACGCGCTGTGCCGCTAGTTGGCAAAACATGGTTGGGGCCCGCGCAATAGTCGCCCAAACTCTCACTGGTGAAAGCGCCCAAGAAAATCGCGCCTGCGTGGCGCAACAAAGGTTCCCATCGGTGCGGGTCTTGGCTAGACACTTCTAAATGTTCGGGGGCAATGCGGTTGCTGATCTCACACGCTTCTTCCATGTTGCGTGTGTGGATCAATACGCCACGGCCGTTGAGAGACTTGGCAATGATTTCACGGCGCGGCATTTGGGGCAGAAGTTTTTCCATCGCCGCTTGCACTTGATCGATAAAGCCAGCATCAGGGCACAACAACACACTTTGCGCGAGTTCGTCGTGTTCGGCTTGGCTGAATAAATCCATAGCCACCCAGTCAGGTGGTGTTGTGCCATCGGCCAACACCAAAATTTCGCTTGGGCCGGCAATCATGTCGATGCCCACCGTACCAAACACACGGCGCTTGGCGGCAGCAACATAAGCGTTGCCAGGGCCAGTGATTTTGTCAACGGCTGGAATGGTTTGCGTGCCGTAGGCCAAGGCGGCCACAGCTTGCGCGCCACCGATGGTGAATGCGCGACTGACGCCTGCCACATAAGCTGCAGCCAACACCAATGCATTTTTTTCGCTATGCGGCGTTGGCACGACCATGATGATGTCTTGCACGCCCGCCACATGGGCTGGAATGGCATTCATCAAGACGCTGGAGGGGTAAGCGGCCTTGCCACCAGGCACATAGATGCCCACGCGGTCGAGTGGTGTGACTTTTTGTCCCAACAAAGTGCCGTCCGCATCGCGGTAGGTCCAACTCTCGCCACTGGCTTTTTTCTGCGCCTCGTGGTAGCTGCGCACGCGCGCGGCCGCAGCTTCTAAGGCAGTGCGTTGCACAGCGGGCAAGCCGTCGAACGCGACTTTGAGTTCCCCTTGGGTCATCTCCAAAGCGGCCATGTCGGCGGCTTTCAAGCCATCAAAGCGCTCGGTGTATTCCATGACGGCAGCGTCGCCACGCAACTTCACATCCGCCAAGATGTCTGCCACGCGTTGCTCGATTGCCGCATCGGTATCGGCCGACCAATGCAAACGCGCTTTGAAGTCGGCTTCAAAGTTAGGGCTTGCAGTTGAGAGGCGAAGCGGCTTAGGCATTTTCAGGCCAGTGCCTTTGCAAAAGCGTCAATGATGGGGCGGATCTGCGCTTGCTTCATTTTGAGAGAGGCTTGATTCACCACCAAACGCGAGCTGATGTCCATGATGCGCTCCACTTCCACCAAGTGGTTGGCTTTAAGCGTATTGCCCGTCGAGACCAAGTCGACGATAGCATCGGCCAAACCCGTCAAAGGCGCCAATTCCATAGATCCGTACAACTTCACCATGTCCACATGGACGCCTTTGCTAGCAAAGAAGTCGCGCGCAATCGTGGTGTATTTGGTGGCTACTTTTAAACGTGCGCCTTGCTTGACCTTACCCACATAGTCAAAGTCTGCATGCACTGCCACGCTCATGCGGCATTTGGCAATTTTTAAATCGAGGGGTTGGTAGAGGCCGGTGCCACTGCCCGCCCAATCGCCACCGTGCTCGATCAAAGTGTCAAGCCCGGTCACGCCTAAATCGGCGCCTCCGTATTGCACATAGGTGGGCACATCAGAAGCACGTACCAAAACTACACGGAGTTGCGCTTGATTGGTAGGCAAAATTAATTTACGTGAGGTCTCTGGGTCTTCGAGCACCTCAATGCCCGCTGAAAGCAGTAATGGCAAGGTTTCGTCGAAGATGCGTCCTTTGGAGAGCGCCAAGGTCAAAGTGGCCGTCATTTCACTCTTTCAATGTCCGCGCCGATCGCGCGCAGTTTGGCTTCCATTTTGTCGTAGCCGCGGTCTAAGTGATAAATGCGATCGACCACGGTCTCACCTTGTGCGACCAGACCTGCCATCACCAGAGAAGCCGATGCACGCAAGTCGGTCGCCATGACAGTGGCACCAGAGAGTTGCGGCACACCTTCAACCATAGCAACTTTGCCTTCGATTTGGATTTTGGCGCCCAAACGCACCAACTCATTGACATGCATGAAGCGGTTTTCAAAAATTGTCTCGGTCACTTTAGATGCACCTTGCGAGATGGCGTTGAGCGTCATGAACTGCGCTTGCATATCGGTAGGAAAGCCTGGGTATTCGGTGGTGCGAAAGTTTTGCGCTTTTAAGTGGCCATATGCAGGTGCGTTGCTGAGCACGCGAATACCCTCTGCTTGCACATCCACCGTCGCGCCCGCGTCGCGCAATTTATCGATCACTGCGTTAAGGTGGTCGCCACGGGCATGGCGCAAAAATACGTCGCCGCCAGTGGCAGCCACGGCACATAAAAATGTTCCAGCTTCGATGCGATCCGCCACGACGCGGTGGTTACAGCCGTGCAGTTTTTCCACACCTTGGATACGAATACGGCTGGTGCCGTGGCCTTCAATCTTGGCGCCCATGGCAATCAGCATTTCGGCCAAGTCTGGGATTTCAGGCTCTTGGGCAGCGTTTTCCAAAATGGTTTCGCCATCTGCCAAGGCGGCAGCCATTAGAAAGTTTTCGGTGCCAGTAACCGTCACCATGTCGGTGGCAATACGCGCACCATGCAAACGCGTGCGGCCGTCTTTCAAACGCGCCAGCATGTAGCCGTGTTCGACGTCAATGACTGCACCCATGGCTTGCAGACCTTTGATGTGCTGGTCCACAGGACGTGACCCAATCGCACACCCGCCGGGCAAAGACACTTTCGCGTGGCCAAAACGCGCAAGCAATGGACCGAGTGCCAAGACAGAGGCGCGCATGGTTTTGACCAACTCATACGGCGCTTCAGGATTTGTCAAAGTGCCTGCATTCAAGACAACGCTGCCGTCGTCTTGGCGGTCTGCCATCACCCCCATATTGCGGATGAGTTTGAGCATGGTGGCTACATCATGCAAATGCGGCACATTGGCAAGGGTGACGGGCTGGTCAGTCAACAAGGCTGCGCACAGTTCTGGCAAGGCCGCGTTTTTGGCACCAGAAATCAGCACCTCGCCTTGCAAAGCATTACCACCACGTATCAGGAGTTTGTCCATGCCTACGTGCCTGCCTTCTCAGCGTCGCTCATCTTCTCCCACTCAGCGGGGCTGTAGGTGCGCATCGACAAAGCATGGACTTCGTCGGTCATCATGCGATTGCCCAAAGTGGCGTAGACGCGCTGGTGGCGCTGGATCAAACGTTTGCCTTCAAATTCAGCCGAAACTAGGGTGGCATACCAGTGACGGCCGTCTCCTTGCACGTGCAAATGCGCACAGGACAGGCCTGCGCCGATGAGATCTTGTAATTCTTGAGCAGTCACCTTAACCTCGAATCTTGAAACCGATACGCAGTAAATGCACGGCCACGGCAGAGACCACCGCAAGGCTCACCCACACCACTCCCAAACTCAACCAGGGCGAGACATCGCTTTGTCCAAAGAAGCCATAACGAAAACCGTCGATCATGTAGAAAAACGGATTGAGATGGCTCACCCGTTGCCAAAAATCTGGGAGCGAATGGATGGAATAAAACACCCCGCTCAAAAACGTCATCGGCATGATGATGAAGTTTTGGAAAGCGGCCATTTGGTCAAATTTCTCCGCCCACAAACCGGCGATCAATCCCAATGCGCCCAGCAAAGCCGCACCTGAGAAAGCGAACACCATTGCCCATAATGGCTCTTGCGGCACCAAAGAAAAATTAAGCCCCGGCGACTGCCAGATAAACAAGGCGGTTGCCAGCAACACGCCCATGCCGACCGCCATACCGCGCACCACGGCTGATAAGGTGTAGGCAAAAAACCAACTCCAGTGCGACAGCGGTGTGAGCAACAAAAACACCAAGTTGCCCATGATCTTGCTTTGGACCATGGACGACGAACTATTGGCAAAAGCGTTTTGCAACACGCTCATCATCACCAAACCAGGAATGAGGAATGCGGTGTAACCCACACCGTTGTAGACCGTTACATGTTCTTCCAACACATGACCAAAGATCAGCAGATACAACACGGCTGTCAACACAGGCGCGGCCACGGTTTGGAAACCTACTTTCCAAAACCGCAACACCTCTTTGTAAAGCAGGGCACGCCAACCGGTCATAGCGCCACCTGCGGGCTACTGGCTTGCATCACGTCCAAAAAGACATCTTCTAAATCAGCTTTGCGTATTTCCACATCTTCTGCATGCAAGCCAGCTTGGCGTAAATCAGCCAAGTGACGCTCAATTTCGATCGCGTCATGGGCAGGTAACTGCACGATGCGACCCGTCACTCGCGCTTTGGCAGCCAAAGCAGGAGGCAGGTTTGCATCGAGCTTGAATCGCAAAACATTGCTAGAAGCTGCTTTGAGCAATTCATCGGTTCTGTTGAGCGCCACCACTTTGCCGTTTTTCAGCATGGCAATGCGTTGGCATAAAGCTTCTGCTTCTTCCAAGTAATGGGTCGTCAACAACACGGTGTGGCCGAGCTTGTTGAGCTTGGCGATGAATTGCCACAAGGTTTGTCGCAACTCAACATCTACTCCAGCAGTGGGTTCGTCTAAAACAATCACAGGCGGTTTGTGCACCAGCGCTTGCGCCACCAACATACGACGCTTCATACCGCCAGAGAGTTGGCGCATATTGTGGTTGGCTTTGTCACTGAGACCTAAGCTGTCGAGTAGCTCATCGATCCATGCATCGTTGTGTTTGACGCCAAAGTAGCCCGACTGAAA
>RFTR01000089.1 GCA_009923345.1 Betaproteobacteria bacterium | reverse complement strand
CGATGTGCCGCTGATTGGTATCAACCAAGGCCGCTTGGGTTTCATTACTGATATTCCCATTCAAGGGTTCGAAGCGACCCTCAAACCCATGTTGCGCGGCGAGTTTGAGGAAGACAAACGCTCGCTTATGCACGCCAAAGTTTGGCGTGACGGCCATTGTGTGTTTGATGCACTTGCCATGAATGACGTAGTAGTCAATCGAGGAGCTACTTCTGGCATGGTGGAAATGCGGGTAGAGGTCGATGGCCGATTTGTGGCCAACCAGCGTGCAGATGGTTTGATCATTGCCACATCGACTGGCAGCACTGCGTATTCATTGTCAGCAGGCGGCCCTCTTTTGCACCCTTCTTTGAATGCATGGGTGATGGTCCCCATTGCACCGCACACCCTGTCAAATCGTCCTATTGTCTTGGCCGATACAGATGAGATTGCAATTGACTTGATCTCTGGCCGAGATGCCAGCGCTAACTTTGATATGCAGTCTTTGGCCGAACTTTTGTTGGGCGACCGCATTACTGTGACGCGCTCAAAGTTTTCTGTTCGGTTTTTGCACCCCAAAGGCTGGAGTTATTTCGACACCTTGCGTGAAAAACTGCACTGGAACGAGGGTGTGGCATGAGCTTGCGCCATATTGTTTTACGCGATTTTGTGATTGTTCGCGCGCTCGATTTGGATTTATCGGCAGGCTTTACAGCGCTAACGGGTGAGACAGGCGCTGGTAAATCGATTTTGATTGACGCTGTTCAACTGGTACTGGGTTCACGCGCTGAATCTGGCGTAATACGTGAAGGCGCTAACAGAACAGAAATTAGCGCTGAATTTGATGTAACCCCTGATGTACTTGCTTGGCTACAAGAAGAAGGCTTTGACGACATCGCCGCGCAAGATGGTGTTTTGCTCAAACGCACCATTGACCTTCAAGGCAAGAGCCGCGCATGGATCAACGGCAGCCCTGCTACTGCGGCGCAACTGCGTGCTTTGGGCGACTTGCTGCTTGACATTCATGGCCAGCATGCTTGGCAAAGCCTCACCCGACCTGATGCGGTGCGCGGACTGCTAGACGCCTATGCAGGCATCGATTTAAAAAATTTACAAAGTGCGTGGACTTCTTGGCGCTTAGCCACGCAAACCCTTCACGACGCACAACATGACCAAGCCAGCTTACAAGATGAACGCGAGCGGTTGATGTGGCAAGTGGGTGAAGTAGACAAGCTCAACCCCGCCGCAGACGAATGGGATGAACTCAACAACCAACATACCCGTTTGTCACACGCGCAAGCACTGATGGACGCTGCACAAAGTGCCATTCACGCGCTGGAAGATGACGACACAGGCGCGCTCACCCAACTCGCCAAAGCACAAACTGCACTGCAAGATCAAGCCCATGTGGAGGCTGAGTTCGCCAATTGGGTAGACGTATTGGCGTCTAGCGTGGCGCAAGCCAGTGATGTCGCGCATTCATTGCAGGCTTACCTGAGCCATACCGAATTAGACCCAGAAGGCCTACAAGCATTAGATGAACGCATGGGTTTGTGGATGTCTTTGTCAAGACGCTTCAAACGCTCACCACAAGAGCTACCTGTTGTTTACGCAGAATGGAAGCAACGACTACAGCAACTAGAAGCCTCAAGCGATCTGGAAGCGCTTGAGCGCGCACAAGCCCAAGCATTCGCGCACTACACCACAGAAGCACAAAAAGTTTCTAAGGCGCGCACCAAAGCTGCACCGCAGTTAGCGACGTCGATTACACAGGCCATGCAAGGCTTGGGTATGCAAGGGGGTCGTTTTGAAGTGGCTTTAGAAACCAATGACCAGCCCAGTGCTAGTGGATTAGAGAGTGTTGTGTTTTTAGTGGCAGGTCACGCAGGCAGTACGCCAAGACCTGTAGGCAAAGTGGCCTCAGGTGGCGAACTATCTCGCATTGCATTGGCTATTGCCGTCACGACCAGCCAATTGGGTAGTGCCCAAACATTGATTTTTGATGAAGTTGATTCTGGCGTCGGCGGCGCAGTGGCTGAAACTGTGGGCCGTTTGATGCAACAACTTGGCATTGACAGACAAGTTTTGGCAGTGACCCACTTACCGCAAGTCGCTGCGTGTGCCGACCACCATGGCGTTGTGTCTAAACACAGCGATG
Source organism: Betaproteobacteria bacterium (assembly GCA_009923345.1). Lineage (GTDB taxonomy): Bacteria > Pseudomonadota > Gammaproteobacteria > Burkholderiales > Burkholderiaceae_C > Limnohabitans. The sequence continues at coordinate 5,985 of RFTR01000089.1, read as the reverse complement.
CACAAGGTGTTGCAAGCCGTGTGACCTTGGTGGAAGGCGAAGAGCGTGTGAGTGAGATTGCGCGTATGTTGGGTGGCGAAAAAATTTCAAACACTACACGTGCCCATGCTCTCGAAATGCTGCAAGCACAAAATAAAACATCCAACCCCCAAGAGGGTGGGCACTCAGGCTCAAATGCAACAACAACAACAGCAAAAGTAAAGACTAAAGCATGACACTCGAGTTGGTCCTCATAACTGGCATGTCAGGCTCTGGGAAATCAGTGGCTCTGCACGCGCTTGAAGATGCTGGCTACTACTGTGTAGATAACCTACCCCCCGAGTTGCTATTGCCATTTGTAGAGTTAGAGCAACACAAACAAGCCGACAAAGTGGCCATCGCCATGGATGTGCGTAGCGCACAATCATTGCCCTTGGTGCCTGCGCAGTTGGCAGAGTTGCGCAGTAAAAATGTCAATATCCGATTGTTATTTCTAGACGCAACTACCGACACCTTGGTGCGACGGTTCTCAGAAACGCGCAGACGCCATCCGCTTTCGCGCCTGCAAGACAACGGTCAGTCCACTGACTTAGACCGTGATGTGATCGATGCTATTGAAATGGAGCGGCGCTTGTTAGGCGACTTGCGGGAAGAATCACACATCATTGATACGAGCTTGCTCAGAAGCGCCAAATTACAAGGCTATATCAAGTCGCTAATTTCTGCGCCTGCTACACAACTGACGTTGATGTTCGAATCATTCGCTTTCAAACGCGGTATTCCTATGCACGCAGACTATGTGTTTGATGTACGTATGCTGCCCAATCCCCATTACGAAGCGGGCTTAAAAAACTTAACTGGCCAAGATGCCAGTGTCGCCAATTGGTTATCGGGCTATCCATCTGTCAATGCTATGGCGCAGCAAATTGCAACCTTCTTAAACGCTTGGCTACCAGACCTCAGCAACGACCACCGCAGCTATGTCACCGTAGCCATTGGTTGCACGGGTGGCCAACATCGCTCGGTGTATTTGGTCGAACTACTTACCAAACAATTCGCTTCTGATTGGGTGACCTTAAAGCGCCATCGCGAGCTAGATACGCATTAAGCTACTAGTTTGCGGATTGGGGCTGGCAAGCCTATTCCAGCGATTGTTTGCTGATCAAACCAATGGCCTTGGCCTAGAGATTTATGGTTATTCAGATGCAATGCGACTGGATGCAAATACAAGTCTTTGTGTGTGAGCACATGTTTGACCACTGGCATGTCTTGTAAATCCAACTTACTCTTGGGTTTGACAAAAGCTTGCAGCGCCTCGTAACTCTCAAATACAGGTAAGCAATACAAGCCTGCCCAAATACCTGACTGCGGTCTTTGCACCATCCACACTTCGCCATTTTTTGTTTTGGCGTATAGCAACCACAGTTGCTCGCTGGTGCGTTTTAGTTTTTTGGTTTTGACAGGATAGTTTTCTGGTTTACCTTCTTTGGCTGCCTTGCAGTTTTCTTTCACAGGACATTGCAAACACTGTGGATTTTTAGGAGTGCACAACGTTGCGCCTAAATCCATCATCCCTTGCGTGTAGTGCGGCATCGCTTGCGTAACATGCTGGGTTGGCAATAATGTTTGGGCTTTCTCCCACAACAATTTTTCGTTCTTAGCGACAGCCAAATCTTGTCCAAAGCCCAGATAACGGGTAAGTACGCGCTTAACATTGGCATCCAAAATAGCAATGGGCTCACCAAAACACAGTGATGCAACGGCAGCTGCAGTCGATCTGCCAATGCCTGGCAATGTTTTCAAGGTCAATGCATCGCGCGGAAATTTACCGCGATGTAATGCCATAACGTCTTGTGCGGCACGGTGCAAATTGCGGGCACGGCTGTAATAACCCAAGCCACTCCACAAGCCCATCACTTCCTCTTGCGAAGCTTTGGCTAAATCGTTGACAGTGGGAAAACGCTTCATAAAGCGCGCGAAATAATCGCACACCGTTACAACCTGCGTTTGTTGCAACATGATTTCTGACAACCACACCGCATAAGGATCTTTTGTGTTTTGCCACGGCAAGTCGTGGCGGCCGTGTATTTTTTGCCAAGCCACTACTGCATTGCCAAACTGCCAAGATGTTTTGCGCATAGTCAGGGCTTTTGACACACAGAGCAGTAGTAAGTAGCGCGTTGACCTTGCACTATGCGCTTGATCAATTGACCGCACTGCCTACAAGGCTCACCAGCGCGGTCGTACACATTCGCCTCTAATTGAAAGTAACCACTTTGCCCATTTGCATTGGAAAAGTCACGCAAAGTGCTACCCCCTTTGGCGACTGCGCGCGCCAGCACATCGATGATCGCTACTCTTAACTTTTCTGCGCGTGCGCGACTGATACGTTGTGCGCGCACAGTTGGACGAATGCCAGCCAAAAACAAAGCTTCCGATGCATAAATATTGCCGACACCCACCACAATATCGCCCGCTAATAAAACTTGTTTGATTACTGCGTTACGCTTTTTCAAATTTTTATGGAAAGTATCTAAATCAAATTGACCAGCTAGCGGTTCTACACCAAGATGTCCCAAGAGCTTTTGTGCCACCGCGCTGGTTTCAGACTCTACATACACCACTGCACCAAAACGCCTAGGGTCGTTTAATCTTAGAAGTCCATGGGTGGTGAGCAAGTCAAAATGGTCATGGGTTTGGGGGTAGCTAATGGCAAAGGTATTGTTAGCTGTTGGCGTAAAACTCAAACTGCCAGACATTCCAAGATGCCACAGTACCAAACCCTCATTCAAATCCATCAGCAGATATTTGCCCCGCCTCCTCACGCCTAGGACTTTTTTACCAACCAGTGATGCGGGCGCCACTCCCAGTGGCCAGCGCAAGGATTTACCTATTCGAACGTCCGAGATATGGGCGTTTGTAATGCGATCTGCAAAACTTAAACGCGTCACTTCGACTTCGGGTAATTCAGGCATGTCAACAACAATTTAAAAGTAAAGCCATTATGATGCCAGCATGAAGTTTTTATTGGCTCCGGCCGTTCTTTCGCTAGCCCTCACAGGCGCTCCATCTATTGCGCAAAACACATCTAAGAAGCCAGAAGCTCCTGTAGTGAACTCTGGTATGAATGGTGAAATTTTGTATGAGATTTTGGTCGGCGAACTCAATGTTCAACAAGGGCAACCCTTGGTTGGATTCTCATTGCTTTTGGATGCGGCTCGTAAAACCAATGATGCACAGTTGTTTGCGCGCGCTGTAGAAATTGCGCTGAAAGAACGCTCTGGTGATGGTGCGTTGATGGCTGCACGCAGTTGGACGCAAGTTTTGCCTCAAGACCGTTTGGCTAACCTCAATTTGCTTCAAATTCTGATTGCGCTGAACAAAACCAACGAAACCTTAGAGCCTCTCAAAAAAGAAATTGCATTCAGCCCTGTCAGCGAACGCAATGCAACTATTCGTGTGGTTCCACGGTACTATGCCCGCGTTATCGATACCAAAGTAGCGGCAGAAGTGGTGCAAAAAGCCTTGGATAGTTACACCGCTAATGCCGAGACATCTTCCGCCGCATGGTCTGCCATAGGCCGAATGCTAATGTTGAATGCCAATTTAAGCGGGGCTTTGCAAGCTTCGCAAAAAAGCTTGACGCCAAACACCAAAACCGATGTCAGCGCTCCTTTCTTGGCCTTAGAGCTGCTAGGGCGTGGCGTTAAAGAGGCAGAAGCGCTGGTACTGCAAGCACTCCCCAAACAAGACAAACCCGAATACCCCATGGCGTATGTGCGCGTTTTGATTGAGTCAAAACGTTTTGAGCAAGCTGCTGAGCAGGCTCAAAGTGTCACGCAACGATTTCCAACACACGCCGAAGCGTGGTTGCTTTTGGGTTCATTGCAATTCGAACAAGGATTCGACAAACAAGCCGATGCCTCTTTGCAAACTTACATCGGTATGGCCAACAAGGCTCCTAATGAAAACACCCAACGCGGCGTCATACAAGCGCAATCTCGCCGCGCATCTATCTTAGCCAAGCAGGGCAAGTTAAAGGAAGCGCGACTGCTCATTTCGCAATTACCGGCCAGCAAGGAAGAAGAGGTTCGCAGTCGCCTCATGGCTGAGTTACAACTCTTACGTGAATATCGCCAATGGCAAGCCGCCTTTGATTTATTGGCACAACAAGCAGGCAATGACCTCGACTTGCTTTACGAGCAAGCCATGATGGCTGAAAAGCTCAACCAAATTGAAGAGATGGAGAAGATTTTGCGCACGGTCATCAGCAAAGATCCGACTTACTTCAATGCCTATAACGCCTTAGGTTTTTCTCTAGCTGATCGAAATGTGCGACTCAAAGAGGCTAAAGAATTGATTGTGAAGGCGCTTACTCTGGCGCCTGGAGACCCTTTTATTACTGACAGTCTGGGCTGGGTGGAATTTCGTCTCGGCAATACAAGCCAAGCCTTGGAGCTTTTAGAAAAGGCTTTTAAAGACCGCGCAGATGCTGAAATTGCAGCCCATCTTGGCGAGGTACTGTGGCAACTCAAACGCGAAAGCGATGCGATTGCGGTATGGCGGCGAGGATTAGAGATTGCTCCCACCAATGAAACGTTGCAACAAACTCTGCAGCGCTTCAAACCTGGCATTTAGCTATGCGTGTATGGAATAGCAGCACAAGCAAGCTCTGAAAAACAATGGCAAGGACGAATTAGCGTGACCGTTCAAAGTGATCCCCCGCGCAATATGAGTGCTGGTTTTTCTTTGGATGGGAACGCGCGCCAAGGTGAGTTAAATTTGTTCTCGCCATTGGGTACCACGCTAGCCACATTGCAATGGAATCCCAACTTCACACAATGGTTGCAAGGCAGTCAATATCGCCGCTTTGAATCTATGGCCCATTTGACGGAAGAAGTAACCGGTGCCGCAATACCAATAGATGCCATGTTTGATTGGCTCCAAGGCAAGAGCACACATTCAATAGGTTGGCAAGCAGATCTTTCAGCCATACACCAAGGCACCTTGGTAGCAAAACGCTCATCGCCTGAACCTTTGGTTATTGTTCGCATCAAACTCGAAGCCCCTTAGTCCTATGCTGCAATCGCTCCACAACGTTCTAGCGCCCGCCAAGCTCAACCTGTTCTTGCACATCACTGGCCGTCGCGCAGATGGGTATCACCTTTTGCAATCTGTTTTTATGTTGGTAGATTGGTGCGACACCTTGCATTTTGATGTGAAGTTGGATGGCAGTATCCGGCGCTTTGACTTGAACACACCACTTCCAACTGACGACCTCATCGTGCGCGCAGCACGCGCTTTGCAAACGGCCAGTGGCGCCTTACTGGGCGCTGAAATTCGTATTGATAAACAAATCCCTGCACAAGCTGGTATGGGCGGTGGATCCTCAGATGCAGCAAGCACTTTGCTGGCTTTGAATAAATTGTGGGGATTGAACTGGCCCATCTCTAAATTACTGCCGATCGGTTTGGCTTTGGGCGCCGATGTGCCTTTCTTTTTGTATGGCTACAACGCTTGGGTTGAAGGCATTGGAGAAAAAATAAGCCCTGTTTTAGTGCCTCCTAGCCGCTTTGTAGTCGTCAAGCCCCATGCAGGCATTGAAACTGCTCGGATTTTTGGCTCTCCTGCCCTAGAGCGCGCTACCAAAACTGCTACAATTTCAGACTTTGCTGTACAGCCATACGACTTTGGTCGTAATGACTTACAACCAGTGGCTCAAGCGTTGTGTCCCGAGGTAGAAATGGTCCTTCAGTGGCTCCAATCCTTCGGTTTGAAACCTCGTATGACCGGCTCTGGCAGCGCAGTTTTTGCGCAATTACCTGAGCACATCGTGGTGGACAACCCACCACACAACTGGAAAGTGCACATTTGTCGCAATATGGTGTCTCATCCATTGCGCGAATGGATGGACAGCAACGGTTAACGGTGAGTGGCTTTAGGGCGACTGACCTGTGTAGGGGAATCGCCAAGTTGGTTAAGGCACCGGATTTTGATTCCGGCATG
>RFTR01000088.1 GCA_009923345.1 Betaproteobacteria bacterium | reverse complement strand
AAAAAATTCTTCGTATTCATCATCGGAACAAAACCCCATGACGCGTTCTACACCTGCTCGGTTGTACCAACTGCGGTCAAAGAGAACGATTTCACCTGCAGCGGGCAAATGCGTCACATAGCGTTGGAAGTACCACTGCGTTCTTTCGCGGTCATTGGGAGCAGGCAAGGCAGTGACCCGACAAACGCGCGGGTTGAGTCGCTGGGTAATGCGTTTGATCACACCGCCTTTTCCCGCGGCATCGCGACCTTCAAACAAAATGACAACCTTTTGTTTGGTGGCTACTACCCAATCTTGCAACTTGACTAACTCGCCCTGCAATCGCAGAAGTTCGCGAAAGTAGTTAGCGCGAGCTTGTTTTTCTACTGGACTGGCTAAAGGATCGTTCTCGTTTTCACCGTCGTCAATAGCCATTTCTAACTCTTCGTCAATCGAGTCCAAGATGTCTTCGCGAATTTTGCGTAGTTGTTCTGCGTCGAGTTGGAATTTGTCGGTCATATAGATATTTCCTTTGATGGAAATCATCTACGTTCTTCATGGCAAATTCATGACGTTTGTCACGATTCATTCACAAATAATATGTAGAGTCGAAAACTAAATAACTAGCACGCAAAAATTCAATGCATAGATTTCAGCGCTTTGCCTATTACTGTGTGGTGGTGCTTTCTATCCAAGCGCTCGCAGGATGCGCTTTAAAGCCTTTCGTGATGGACAAAGCTGCCGATGCCTTGGCTACACAGGGGCAATCAGACGAAGACGATATTGTTTTGGCGCGTGAAGCCAGTGCTTTTTATTTGAAGTTGTCTGAGTCCGTGCTCAAAGAATCACCTGGCAATTTAAAGCTGGCCGAATCGGTGGCTGCAGGCTTTACCCAATACGCTTATGCCTTTGTAGCTTTTGATGCAGAAAAGCTTGAGTCTCAAGACGCCAAAGCGGCGCAACGCATACGCGAGCGCGCTGCGCGCTTGTATTTAAGAGCGAACCAACATGCCATGGGTGCATTAGAAAAGTCTATGCCTGGATTTAAGCAAGCGTTAATTCGAAATGATCCACAGCTGTTGACGCGATTGAAGCAAGACCAAGTCGGGTTAGCGTATTGGGCAGCCGCTTCATGGGGTGGTTTTATATCGTTGTCTAAGGACGATCCCGACAAAGTGGCAGATTTGCCTTTGGCAGTTAATCTGGCTGCGTTGGCGTGGAAGAAAGATCCAGACTTCAACCGCGGTGGTCTGACCAGTTTGATGGGCACTTTTGAAGCATCGCGTCCTGGTGGCTCTATGGCGCTTGCAGAAAAATATTTCGACCAAGCGATTGCGCAAAGCAAAGGCGAAAGCGCAGGACCTTGGGTAGCTAAGGCGGAAAGCATTGCGCTTAAAAAACAAGACCAAAAAGTCTTTACCCAATGGTTAAATCAGGCAATTCAAATTGCGCAGTCTCACCGCAATTTAGAGAATGAAGTGATGCGCGAACGCGCAACTTGGTTACTTGAAATGGCGGATGATCTTTTTTAAAGGTTGGATATGTTGACACGTATATTTCGTACTTTGACATTTGTATTGGCGTGCCTGCTTGCAAGCAATAGCGTTTTAGCGGCTGACAAGCCCTTTCGTATTGGAACGCTAGCACCCAAAAATTCGCTCTATCACCGCCAACTTCTTGAAGTGGGTGAAGCATGGCGTGCAGCCCAAGGCGGTAATGCCAAGTATGTGGTGTTTCCAGACGGCAGCCAAGGTGGAGAGGCTGAGTTAGCGCGTCGCATGCGTATTGGACAACTGCAAGGGGCGTTGTTGTCCGTTGTGGGCTTGAACGAGATTGAGCCCTCTATCAGTGCCTTGCAATCTATGCCGCTTTTATTCAAGAGTTGGGAAGAAGTAGATTACGTGCGCGAGAAAATGCGACCTGCCATGGAAAAGAAATTCCTCGATAAAGGCTTTATTGTTTTGGCGTGGGGTGATGCAGGTTGGGTGCGGTTTTTTTCAAAAGAACCTGTTTTTCGTCCAGACGATTTCAAGAAAATGAAATTCTTTTCCTTTGCTGGTGAAAGAGAGCAACAAGAGATCATGAAAAGCCTTGGGTACACACCTGTTCCCTTGGAAACTGCGGATATCTTGCCTGCTATTCAAACCGGCATGATCAACGTAGTGCCCTCTACGCCTTACTTCGCTTTAGCAACGCAAGTTTTTAATACAGCGCCCAATATGTTGGAGATCAATTGGGCGCCTGTTGTGGGTGCTTTTGTAGTGACCCAAAAAGCTTGGGACGATATGACGCCTGCAGGTCAGCAAGCGCTCAAAGCAGCTGGCGAAAAAGCAGGTGTCCTTATTCGCAATAAAGCGCGGCAAGAAGTCGAAGAAGCGGTTGACGCTATGAAGAAACGTGGGTTGACTGTTAACAAACCGAACGCTGAGCAGCTGCGTGAGTGGAATGACTTGGCTGAAAAACTCTACCCCCGTATTCGGGGAAATTTAGTCCCTGCAGAGACCTTTGATGAAGTCTTCAAACATCTCAAAGCGTATAGAGCCGGGAAAAAATAATGCGCTATCTAGGCCGTTTTGACGAAGCCATTGCCTCCATGGCATTGGTATTGATGGCGGTCATACCACTGATTGAAATTTTGGTCCGCCCTTTTATGGGCAAAGGTATCGAAAACGCTCCACTTTTTGTGCAACACATGGGGTTGGTATTGGCGATGTGGGGTGCTATTGCGGCAGAGCGCCACGGACACTTGACCAGTTTAGGGCGGTTGTTCAATCAAGGAGAGCAATTTGCGCACATTGCAGCGAGCGTTATTTGCGGTGTGCTGACATGGGCGAGTTGGCAATTTGTATGGAGTGAAATCGCTACCCCCAAAGAATTGGCCTATGGCATTCCAGTCTGGTGGTTGCAAGCCACCATGCCTTTAGGATTTGCCATATTGGGTGCCAAATTAGCTGCAAGAGGACAAAATAAAAATTGGTTCAAGGCTGCATTTGCATTGTTTTGGCCGCTTGTTGGGATCGCGTTTGCAGCTTGGCTCGATGGTGAAGCTATTGTTTTGTGGCCTTGTATCGTTGTTTTAGTGGCTGCTTTGCTATGCGGCGCACCCATCTTTGTTGTCTTGGGTGGACTAGCTTTGGCTTTGTTTGCGAGCGACAGCTTGCCCTTGGCTTCGATTGCGCTGTCGCATTACCAAATTACTGTGAACCCATCGCTACCAGCATTGCCTTTGTTTACTTTGGCCGGACTGGTGTTTGCTAAAACAGAAGCGGCAAAACGCCTAGGCATTGTGTTCATGGCATTTTTTGGCCATGGTGTGTTGGGAACGGTGATCGCAGCTACTGTTTTGTGTTCCTTCTTCACCGCTTTTACAGGTGGCAGTGGCGTCACTATTTTGGCTTTGGGCGGTTTACTACTTCCCTTGCTAAGAAATGCCGGCTATCCAGAGCAACGCGGTATCAGTTTGGTGACAAGTGCCAGTGCATTAGGTGTTCTGTTAGCGCCGTCAGTGCCGTTGATCATGTACGCCATCATCGCGCGAGTGCCTATCAACACCATGTTCCTAGCAGGCTTGGTACCTGCTGTAGTGATGGTAGTTTGTCTACTACTGTTTGGTGGTTATTTGCGCGTAGGCAAGCAACAAGCGACAAACCCATCGCACACCATCTCTGTACGCAATGCGCTTGATCAAGCCAAATGGGAACTCTTGGCGCCCTTTGTAGCGATTGGCTCTTTGGTGAGTGGTTTAGCAACCCCTACAGAAAGCGCTGCATTGACGGCAATCTATGCAGTACTCACACAATCGATTGCCCATAAAGAACTCAATTGGCGTTTGATGGGTGAGTGCTTATCGCAATGCGCGCAAATCATTGGTGGTGTGATGTTGATTTTGGGTATGGCCTTGGGATTGACCAATTATTTGGTAGACGCAGGCATTCCAGATTTGGCAATCAACTGGGTGCAAGGCATCACGCAAAACAAGTTTGTTTTTTTGTTGGCGCTCAATGTATTTTTATTTATTGCTGGCGCTTTGATGGAGATATACGCGGCCATCGTAGTGCTGGTTCCTTTGCTTTTGCCATTAGCCATGAGCTACGGTATTGATCCGGTGCATTTCGGTATTATTTTTCTAGCCAATATGGAAATGGGATTTTTATGCCCCCCCGCTGGAATGAATATATTTTTTGCATCTGCAGTTTTTAAGCAGTCTATTAAAAAAGTGGCTGTATCCGTGCTTCCAGCCTTATTGGCTATATTTGTGGGTACTTTGATCATTTCCTGGTTGCCAATTGTTGCGTTAGGCTTGCCCCAATACCTGGGTCATATGTCTAACTTATAAATTCCGCCAAAGCACACACAAAGGGTCAATATGGATTTAATCTTATGGCGCCATGCAGATGCAGAATTTGCTTCAGAAGGCGAGGATGATTTGTCGCGCCAACTTACTGCTAAGGGCGAAAAGCAAGCGTTGCGAATGGCGGCTTGGCTAGACCGTCACCTGCCAGAAGGGGCGCGAATTTTGGTGAGTCCTGCTAGAAGAACAGAACAAACCGCCAAAGCCTTGAATCGCAAATACAAGTTACGCGACGAATTGGTACCAGACAGCAGCGCAGACGAAGTGCTGGCATTGATCAAGTGGGATCAAGACAAAGGCCCACAAGGTAAAGGCCCACAAGGTAAAGGCCCTGTTCTGATAGTGGGGCACCAACCTTATCTTGGTGAAATCGCGGCAAGGCTGTTGGGTATGGAAGAACACAGTTGCGCCATTCGAAAGGGCGCAGTGTGGTGGTTGCGTTCCCGCTTACGGGAAGATTATTCTGAAATCTTGTTGTTGAATGTGATCAATCCAGACTTCCTCTAACTGTTAAAGCGCTTGGAGTTGTGACTCAACTTTAGATTGCGCCAATTGCGCTAATGTGCGACGTGTATGACCATGCGGGGCAATAGGTTCGGACACCACGACTTGCACCACCATGGGTGGTGCGCAAATCACACGGTGTAAAGATTGTAAAAATCCAATATCGCCGACAAATGCGGGTTCTAGACGCATGGCTTGTGTCTCTGGGTCTTTGTATCGCAAACTCAGTGCGACAACTTCGCATGCATTCGCAACTGCCACTTCAAACAAATTGGAATGGAAGAGACCCACTTGGTGGCCTTCTGTGCTCGTGCCCTCTGGGAATCCAGCGATGCACATGTTTCTTTGCAAAGCAGCCGTCATGCTTTGGACCATCTTGCGCGCAGAGCTGGGTGAGCCTCGGTTGACAAATACAACATCGCAACCTTTGGCAATATGCCCAACGACAGGCCATTGGCTGACTTCTTGTTTGGCAACAAAAATACTGTGCTGCAAAGTTTGAATTACCAACGGGTCCAACCACGAAATATGGTTGGCTACTAACAAGCGAGAGGGGTTAGGCTTTCTGGTATCTAGGAAGCCTATGACTTCCACCGAAACGCCCAATAGTTGCAAGGTATCAGCCGACCATTTTTGAATGGCCCGACTTTGCGCAGTCCGGTCTAAATGAGGAATTTGAATAAACAAAATCCAGAATGCTTTTATAAAAGCATAGAGAAGACGCAGGTAAGTGATGAACACTATTTAAATAGCCAGGCACCCAGAAATTCAGTGGGTGCCTGCATGCTTATTTTGTAGCCGTAAATCCTTTAGGGGGGCGCACACCTTTGACAGCAGCTTGTCCCAAAATAAAGAAAACGTCTGTGTTGTCTAGTACGCCGGTGAAAGACCACGCACCTGGTCCAAAAGCGGATAGAGGAATATCACTCGCAGTATGCACACCGCTGTTTCCAGGAACTTGTCCAGTCACCATGAATCTGCCTTCTGCATCACGTGCAGTGGGGTCTGCTGGATAGATGGAGAGCGGCTCTGATTTGGAGAAAGGTTGTTGGCTATCTTGGATAGGACGATCATTGGTGCGCCAATCTTCATGGCGGTCGCTGTTTGCGCCATATCCGACTAGCAGGCGGTTATCGACATTGGTTGTTTCGGGATAGCCATCGTTTGCGAGGCGGTATTTGGGGAAGCCAGCTTTTTCATAGGCCCCAACAACTTTGTCGCGTAAATTAGCCACACCACCGTCTTTTGCTAGCTCTGCCAATTTGCTGTCGCTCACTATAGAGCCACCAATCAAAGAGACGCCCGAGACTTCGTGGTCAGCGGTAATGATGACCAATGTGTCGCCCCGCTTTTGCGCAAAAGATTGTCCGACACGAATCGCATTATCAAATTCAATGGTGTCCAAAATCCAGCGCTCAGTGTCCATATTGTGGGCTTGCTTGTCGATAGAAGCAGCCTCGACCATGAGCACAAATCCATTCTTATCTTTAGACAACACGTCTAGTGCTTTGACGGTCATCTCTTCCAGCATAGGCTGGTCAGGAAATCCAAAGTCGTCTACTACGCTACCTTTGACGCCATTCTTCTTTCCTCTGCGGCCGTCAATTTTGTCTAGGGCTACGTTCATATTGGAATAAGCAAACAAGCCCAATAATTTGTTGGTTTGTTTGGAATTGATGGCATCCAATGACGATTTATCAGCAGCATAAGCAAACCCCGCTGATTTGAAGTCGGCAATCAAATCACGTTCTTTGTCTAACTTGCCAGGATGGGCGCCCCATCTTTTAACAATGTCAGCAGTGTGCGCATCGGTGCTGGAAAAGGCATAGTCGTTTCTATCAGAGCGCTGTGATCCAGGTACTGTCGAAGGCAGGAACCACTTGCGGCCCCCGCCCATTAAAACGGATAGCCCCGTCAAATGGCGGTCATCAAAAAACTGATCCACGATGCCCGTTCCCGCTCCACGGTTACTGGTGTGGATGGCGTTTGCTGCAGGCGTTGCATCAAACACATCTGCGGTCGTTACGATGCCCAAGGCTTTGCCTTGGGTGCGTTTGAGGTACTCGCTTAGATATTCAATACGTGGATTGTCAAATGGGTCCAGCGTGTCATCAGGGAAAACGCCTTCTTCATTGTTGTTACCTTTGTTACCAGAGACATAGGCGGCCATTCCAGGCGCTGAATCGGTCACGATGGAATTTAAAGAGGCCGTTTTTACAAGACCTGTGACAGGGAAGGTATCCATAGCCAAGGGCTTGATCGATTTGCCTTGTGCGAATCCGCCAGCAACGATACGTGCAGCAGATCTATGGGCAATACCCATTCCATCACCAAGGAAGATGATGATGTTTTTGACTTTTTGCCCGCCGTTCTCGAAAGGAACGATTTCAAAATTACCAGTTGCAACAACCTTTTGGCCATCGCTTTGCGTGGCAGTGACTGAAAAGGTGTGAACACCAGGCTTCTTGATGGTGATGGCTCGAACTGTTGCAACCGCACTATTTTTTGAAATGGTGGGCAGGCATCCCGTAGAGCAGTCACGCAAAGCGGTGGAGATGTTGACTACTTGGTTATCAATAGAAAACTCTGCTTTGGTAATCGATTTGCTGGCGTCATCGGGTTTGATGGTGGCTTGCAAATCAAAACGTTGTTCTGGTAGAAAGCGCGCAACGATAGGTGCTGCCTGTCCATTGCTAAACAGCTCACTAGGTGGCGTTAGGCGTGTGACTACGGGTTGCGCAAAAGCTAGCGTTCCTAATGTCAGTAAACCTATGCAAGCGGGTAAGGGGAGAAGGGGAGAATTTTTTTTCATGGCTATGTATTTCTGGTAAAAAATTAATGAACAGGTAATTGCAATTGAAACCAAGATACTGTGCCTTGTGCGTCTTCATGTCTTTCAATGCGCAAAATGCCTTCTAAAACAAGTGCACCCGCTTTGTGTGAAATAGCCCAGTTGGCTTGGCTTGGGTCTAACTTCACCAAAACAGCAGAAGCGGGTAGATCATTGGCGGGCCCGTCTGCGTGTTCACTCAGCTGAATTGGAAGCGGTGCAAAGTAGAACTGGCCAATCGAATCTTCTTCGCTTTTGACCATGTAGCCACGCAAACGTACGTTTTGGCCGTGGATGCTTTTGGCCTTTTGGGTAATTTCAAGACCATGTGGCCCGATGGGGTGTTGCAATAAATCCCCAAAGTGAAGAATAGGGGATTCAACTGCGTGCGCATGATGCAGAGCGAGTAACACTCCAGTAGCAGCGCATAGTATGAACCGGACAAAAGCCATTTCTGCTCCTCAAATGAGCGATAGTAGAGTTCTTGTATGAACGTTATGTGACAGAT
>RFTR01000087.1 GCA_009923345.1 Betaproteobacteria bacterium | reverse complement strand
TGGCCATTGCTTTTGAAGTCACCTTTTATGAAAGCGATGGAAGGCGGCTCAGTGGGAGTTTTGAATGTTGCTGCAACATGTGCAGGAGCCGGCATCATTGTGGGCGTGGTGACGCTCACAGGTTTAGGTTTGAAGTTCAGCTCCATCGTCATTGATTACGCAGGTGGCTCTTTACTGCTCACAGCGATCTTCACTTCATTGGTGGTGTGGATTGTGGGATTGGCAGTTCCTGTGACAGCCTCCTACATTATTTGTGCGGTGATCGCTGCACCTGCTCTGATCAAATTGGGTGTACCAGATTTTGCTGCACACATGTTCATTTTTTATTACGCTGTCTTGTCTGAAGTGTCTCCACCAACCGCTTTGTCGCCTTTTGCTGCTGCGGCGATCACAGGTGGTGATCCTTACAAAACGACATTGCAATGTTGGAAGTACACCATTCCTGCATTCTTGGTTCCGTTTATGTTTGTGCTGGACCCTTCTGGCCAAGGTTTGCTGTTGATGGGGTCGACCAAAGCATTGGCCAATGCAGACTGGGTGTCTATTGCACAAGTGACCGCAACGTGTGCAGTGGGCATTGCGTCGTTGGCGGTGGGTTTCCAAGGATGGGCTTTGCTAAAGACCACTTTTGTGGAACGTTGGATGTTTATCGTGGCGGGCTTTGCACTGGTATATCCAGGGGCTATTGCCGATTTAGTCGGTTTTGGGTTGGTGCTTTTAGCGTTGACGATGCAATTCATCCGTTTTAAAAATAACAGGAGTTTGATTTGAAAACATTGGACGCCACAGCTAAAGGCGTATACCTGATTACCGTCACACCCTTCACCGATGCAGGGGCCTTAGATTTACCAAGCACAGACCGCATGGTGGACTTTTGTTTAGAAGCGGGTGTGACAGGTTTAACTGTGCTTGGCATCATGGGGGAGGCCACCAAACTCACGGCAGAAGAATCACGTACCTATGTGAAACAAGTGCTTGCGCGGGTTGCGGGCCGTGTGCCAGTTGTGGTGGGAGCATCGGCTGCTGGCTTTGCGCCTATGAAAGAGCTCACACAAAGCGTGATGGATTTAGGCGCATCTGGGGTGATGGTGGCGCCGCCACCGACTGTGAAAACAGACGATCAAATCGTTAGCTACTTTGATATGGTCAGTGAAACTTTAGGGCCTGATGTGCCTTGGGTGTTGCAAGACCATCCAGTCTCTACTGGCGTGCAAATGTCGGCATCTGTTGTTTTGCGCATTATTAAAAATTCACCTACGTGTGTGATGTTGAAGCATGAAGATTGCCCTGGATTGGCCAAGATGTCTGCTTATCGCGCTGCTAGCGAAAAAGGCGATGCAAAACGCATTTCTATTTTGACTGGTAATGGTGGCGGATTGTTCTTGCCCGAAGAACTCTCGCGTGGCGCAGATGGTGCTATGACGGGTTTTGCCTATCCCGAGATGATGGTCGATGTGGTGCGCGCCCATGCTGTTGGTGATGTAGAGCGTGCACATGATGTGTTTGACGCTTATTTGCCTTTGTCGCGCTATGAACAACAAGCCGGTATTGGCTTGGCCGTTCGCAAACACTTGTTAGCGCAACGTGGCGTGATTGCTAGCGCTGCGATTCGTAAGCCTGGCCCTAAGCTCTCAGCCGCTGACCTTGCCGACTTAGACCGTTTGGTGAAGCGTCAGACGCGTCGATTGGTTGAGATCGGCTAAGTAAGTAGAGCTAAGTTGATTCAATAGTTACGCTAACAAGGCATCTCTTAATTTTTGTTCTTCAAACATCCGAAGTATTTATATGACTGACAACACAAAGCTGACGCTCTCCCAAGAAGCGATTGACATTCTTTCTAAAGTAACCACTGCCACACTGACCACCTTGTTGTTAAAAAAAGGGTTGCGTAATGTGTGGCTTCGCAACACCAAGCCTATTCGTTCAGGTCAACCGCGTTTGGTAGGCAGAGCATTTACTTTGCGCTTTGTTCCTGCGCGAGAAGATTTGGCAACGCCTGAATCGTGGGCATCACCCATTTCAACCCGCGCAGCGATTGAAGATATGCCAGCTGGCTGTATTGCTGTTGTGGATTCCATGGGTGTGCAAGATGCCGGAATATTTGGTGACATCTTGTGTGCACGCATGGTGAAACGCGGTGTCGCAGCTTTGATCACTGACGGTGTGGTACGTGATGCGGCCGGTGTTCTAGGTACCGGAATGAACGTGTGGTGCAACGGCGTGGCAGCGCCTCCATCCGTTGCAGGTTTAACGTTTGTGGATTGGCAAAAACCTATTGCTTGCGGTGGCGTAGCGGTTTTCCCTGGTGACGTGATCGTTGTCGATGACGATGGTGCTGTATTGATACCCGCCGCATTGCTGGATGCCATGCTAAAAGAAGGTCCAGAGCAAGAGCGCATGGAAGGTTGGATCATGTCGGAAGTTGAGAAGGGTGTTCCACTTCCGGGTTTGTATCCTATGGATGCAGCCACTAAGGCGCGCTATCAAGCCGATATGGCAAAACAGAACTAAGAAATTTATAAATTAATTAGGTTCTGACCCCAATTAATGCTGACCCCAATTAATGCAATTAATGCTTTTTTAATTTTTGTCGGAGACGCCTAGTAAACGGTGTAAGGCAGTAGAAGTGGTGGTGTATTGCAAAGGCGTATTGCGATCTGGGTAGACGATATCTGCTGCACCAAAAGCCGCTAGCGTGGCTTCATGAAAGCCACACAGAATTAATTTCTTTTTGCCCGGGTAGGTGTTGATATCGCCAACCGCAAAAATACCTTTTGTCGAGGTAGAAAAATTCTCAGTGTTGACCTCAAGTTGCTTGCGATGCATGGCAAGTTCCCATTGGGCTATGGGGCCTAGTTTGGGGGAGATACCCAAAAAAGCCACGATGTGATGCATGGGTCGGTCTATGGATTCGCCAGTTGAAGTCGCAATCGTCACGCTTTGCAAAACCCCCTGATTAGTTTTGATCGCAGTTAATTGGCCAATTTGCAGGTGCAACTTGCCAGAACCGACCGCCTCGCGCATCAACTGCACGCGTTCGACAGGAGCATCAAACACATCACGCCTGTGCATCAATGTGACGCTTTTAGGCGCGGGGCTTGATTGAGCAAGTGAAAGTGCTGAAGAAATCGCGTCAGCATCTTGCCCCATTACCAAAATATTTGTGCCTGATAGGTCGAGTGTATTTGGTTGACCGTAATGCACGCATTGGCCTTCTAGTTCTGCAGCACCCTCTACCAGCAACGGGCGTGGTTGAAATGCGCCCACACCCGCTGCAATAAATACTGTTTTGCTAAGAAACTGAGTGCCAGTACTTGTGCTTAAGGCAAAACGCCCTTCAGCTTGTGGCTTGCACTCTGCAACCAGTTGGCCTAAGTGCAAAGTTGGCTGAAAAGGTTGGACTTGTTTTTGAAGATTGGCTATCAGCTCGGCGCCAGAATACACAGGAACGCCAGGTATGTCATAGATAGGTTTGTCCGCATAGAGTTCTTGACATTGACCGCCGACATAGGGCAATGCATCGACAATATGGCATCGAATATCTTGTAGACCCAGTTGGAAGGCTTGGAATAAGCCAACAGGACCGGCACCAATGATGACGGCGTCGGTTTCGATCGTGCGCATGGCGTGAGATGCGCTGACTGATTTAGCGCTGAAGTTCAGCGAGTTTGCCGGTGCGATCTTTCCAGTCGTCCGCATCAGGCAAAGGCGTTTTGCGCTTGGTGATGCTAGGCCAGCCGATCAGGGACAACTCTGCGTTGAGTGCAGTCATGTGCTGTTGGTCGGCAGGAACATCTTCTTCTGCATAAATAGCATTGACTGGGCACTCAGGAATACAAACAGCGCAGTCGATGCACTCATCGGGGTCAATCGTTAGGAAATTAGGACCTTCGCGAAAGCAATCGACGGGACAAACGTCCACACAGTCGGTGTATTTGCAACGGATACAGGCTTCGGTGACAACGTGCGTCATGGTGATTTAGTCTTTTATGCGTGAATGCGGTCTAAAAAAGTTATTTTAAACAACTTTGATTTTTGGCTTTGGCTTTCAGTTAGCGAACCAACACTGCGGCAGAGGTCTTATGGCTGGCGGTGTCCACCAATACCAATGCACCTAGAACGCGCGATTGTGTGAACGGCATAGTCACCAAGGGTTGCTGTAAGGAGAGGGTGACATGGCCAATGGCGTTCGGCGCCAATTCGTCAGAGGATTCTTCCTCCAAGGTATTTACATTCAAACGGTGCACCACCCGCTGCACTTTGGCTTTGACCCAGCGGTGTCCATGCAGTGCCCAATAAACACGACCTGCTACCAGAGGTTCATCATCCATCCATGCGACCGTGGTTTCAATTTCGAGCTGGGCTTGCAATGTGTTGTCGTTAGCAATTAGCCAGTCACCGCGCGATACATCTACTTCTTTGTCGAGCACGATGCCAGCGCTATGGCCACTGATGGAAGTCAAGCTTTGGCGGGTAGCGCTTAACACCTGGGCGACTAAGGCGGTTTGTCCGCTTGGAAAAACTCTCACGGTTTGTCCGACAGACACAGTGCCTGTTCCTACTCGACCCCAAAACACACGACGGCCTTGTGTGGTGACGTTGGAGTCGTGGAACTTTTCAACCCATTGCACAGGAAAGCTGAAAGCAACATTTTCTTCAGCAGGTGTGTTGGGTAAGCCTTCCAAAATATCCAATAAGTGTGGACCCGTGTATCCACACCAACCTTGCTCCGCATCGTCCACTACGTTGTAGCCTTTCAACGCAGAGATAGGAATCATGGCGGTAATAGTTATCTGCGCTTGCTCTGCAAATTGACGAAGTGCATTGGAGATATTGACAAATGCCAAGCTTGGATCGTCAACCGCGTCGAGTTTGTTGATGGCAAACACAATGGATGGAACGCGCAAGAGATTGACCAGCAATGCGTGGCGACGGGTTTGGGGGAGCAATTCGAGTGCTGGGTTTTTCCAATCGAGTTTGATGGCGTCGACCAAGACAACGGCAGCGTCTGCGCTAGAAGCTGCGGTAACCATATTGCGGGTGTATTGCTCATGGCCAGGCGCATCGCCAATGATGAACTTGCGTGCTTCGGTACTGAAATAGCGGTAAGCCACGTCAATGGTGATGCCTTGTTCGCGCTCCGCGCTCAATCCGTCGGTGAGCAACGCCAAATCGGTGACGCCAGCGCGTTGTACGCCCGCCAGGTGGTCTTGCAACACGGCTTTGGTGTCGACGAGTAAACGCCCAATCAATGTGCTTTTGCCATCATCCACAGAGCCGCAGGTGATGAAACGCAAGGCGTTGCTGGTATTTGTGAGTGTTGAGGCGTTCATTAGAAATAACCGTCTTTCTTGCGTTTTTCCATCGATGCGTCAGAGGTTTTGTCGTCCATACGGGTTGCACCACGCTCACTCACATCAGCGGCCAAGGTTTCCAAAACGATGTCTTGGGGAGTGGCCGCTAGGCTCTCAACAGGGCATGTGCATGTGATGTCACCCACGGTCCGAAAACGTACATCGCGTATTTGTACTTTTTCATCGCCTTTGGGCGGTGTGAGTTCTGTAACAGGCACTAACAAACCACGACGGGCTACGACTTCACGTTTATGCGTGTAATAAATCGAAGGCAAGGCGATATTTTCTCTGGCGATGTATTGCCAGACGTCCAGTTCTGTCCAATTAGAAATAGGGAACACGCGAAAGTGTTCGCCAGGCTGTAAGCGTGTGTTGAAAAGCGCCCACAACTCTGGGCGTTGTGATTTGGGTTGCCATTGTCCAAAGCTGTCGCGGTGGCTGAAGATGCGTTCTTTGGCGCGGGCTTTTTCTTCGTCACGGCGGGCACCACCTATCAAGGCATCGAAGCGAAATTCTTCAATCGCTTCAAGCAAAGTGACGGATTGGTGCACATTGCGGCTTTCACCTTCATGGGCAAGACGCACGGTGCCTCGCTTCATCGAGTCTTCGACATTGCGCACAATCAATTCGACGCCCAATTCTTTAGCACGCAAGTCGCGGAAATCAGTGACTTCTGGAAAGTTGTGACCCGTGTCGATCATCAACAGTGGGTATGGCAAACGCCCAATACCAAAAGCTTTCTCTGCACATTTGAGCATGACCAAAGAATCTTTGCCGCCAGAGAACAACAGTGCAGGGCGCTCGAACACAGCAGCGACTTCGCGCAAGATGAAGATGGTTTCTTCTTCGAGTGCGTCCAAGTGGGAATTACTGAGCGCGTGCATTTCAGGTTTTGTCAGTGCATTCATGGTTTAGCTTTCTTTCACATGCAGACCGCATTCTTTGGCTGTCTCTTCTTCCCACCACCAACGTCCGGCGCGGAAGTCCTCACCCAGCGAAATAGCGCGGGTGCAGGGCGCACAGCCTATGCTTGGGAAAAACGCGTCATGTAATGGGTTGTAGTCCACCTGGTTAATCGCGATGTAGTGCCACACATCGCCCCAAGTCCAATTGGCGAGTGGATTGAATTTGATGAGCCCGCGACTAGGTGAACTGTTGTGGACCTCAATGCCTTTGGATTCCTCGGAGGTGTCGATTAATGGCACATCGGCTCGGGCTTGGGATTGCTCTTTGCGTAAACCCGTGATCCATGCGCGTTGCCCTCTGAGCGCGCGTGACAAAGGTTCCATCTTGCGAATATGGCAGCAGGCTTTGCGCTGCGCCATGCTTTTGAAAATGGCGTCTTGGCCTTCGTTGCGAATGAAATGCAATACGCTGGTGTGCTCAGGGCGATAGACGTGGATATCGCTTTGCGAGTGCGC
Source organism: Betaproteobacteria bacterium (assembly GCA_009923345.1). Classification (GTDB taxonomy): domain Bacteria; phylum Pseudomonadota; class Gammaproteobacteria; order Burkholderiales; family Burkholderiaceae_C; genus Limnohabitans. The sequence continues at coordinate 1,475 of RFTR01000087.1, read as the reverse complement.
TTGAGTGCGTTCTAGTAACGCCAAAGTTTCGTGGTGTAGAGCACCAGTTTCTAAAACGAAAACAGGAATACGCAATTGCAAGCTGTTGATCAAGTGTGTGATGACCACATCTTCTGCTCCAAGGCTGGATGCTTGGGTGACGGGCGTGAATTCTTTTGCTGCGCGTTGCAACAAAGCTTGTGTCTCTGCCAATTTCTCAGCAAAGTTAATGCTTGCGCGTGCGTTGAGTTCAATCGCGCTCATGCCGCTTCCTTTGCAAAATGCGGTTGCGGGTGAATCGCATCGCCTTGGTAGAACGATTTGTAATGCGACAGCAATTTTTTGCCGTGTTCGACATTCTGGTCATCACGTAACACCACGCTAGAAAACCCGCTGCGCTGCATCTGTACCAATTGGTCGATCAACACATCGCCGTGCGCTCGGATATCACCTGTAAAGCCACGACGGCGCAAGATGAATGCTTGGCTGAAAGCACGGCCATCGGTGAACTTAGGAAAGTGCAGGTCGATACGCTGCACATTGTCGAAAGCTACCGCTAGCGCGTCTGCGTCATTCGCTAGTGCCAAGCCATCTGGGGCATTGCTGTGCTCGGTAGATGAAATAAATTGCAAAGACATATCTAAAACCTTTTCAAGCTGCAACCCGTGCCGTGGTGTGACGTACCGCATTGGCCGCTGTTTTGAAAGTATCAAACCCCACACGATCTAGTGTGCGTGCAAAGTGTTCGCCACTGATGCGTTTTTCGGTGTACACATCTAAAACCGCTTCGATGACATCCACAACTTCATTCGCTGCAAATGAGGGGCCGACAACTTTGCCTGCTTTGGCATCGCCATTTAAAGATGAGCCATCTGAGCCGCCCAAAGTCACTTGGTACCACTCTTGACCATCTTTATCGACACCCAAAATACCAATATGTCCACTGTGGTGGTGTCCGCAAGAGTTGATACACCCACTGATGTGCAGATCGATCTCGCCCAAGTCAAACAATTCGTCTAGATCTTGGTAGCGCTCAGTGATAGCGGCTGCAATCGGTAAAGAACGTGCATTGGCCAAAGCGCAATAGTCGCCGCCTGGGCATGCAATCATGTCGGTGAGCAAATGCACATTGGGCGAGGCGTAACCCGCAGCGCGAGCAGCTTTCCAAAGATCAGCGAGTTGGTCTACGCGAACCCAAGGCAACACCAAGTTTTGATCGTGGTTGACGCGCACTTCGCTAGAACTGAATTTCTCTGCTAATGCTGCTGCGGTATCTAGTTGGTCAGCAGTTGCGTCGCCAGGGGCTTGGCCTATGCGTTTGAATGACAAGGTGACGACGCGCAATCCAGGGTTTTGGTGGCTGGTGACGTTTTGTTGCAGCCAACGCGCAAATGCTTTGTCATTGCGCGCTTGGGTGAGTAGGGCTTGTTCTGCTTCACGCTGCGCTGATTCGCTAACAACATCGACGGGTGGCGCTACAAAGCAGGCGCGCACGC
>RFTR01000086.1 GCA_009923345.1 Betaproteobacteria bacterium | reverse complement strand
CTTCACGCATGGACACCATGGTGTCAACATTGGGCAAAGTTGCGCGGGCTTGGGCGAGTTGCTCCATCACGCGGGCAGGAATCTTTTCAAAATCACGGTGCATCCAGCGCTTGGCATCAGCCAATACAGACTCTGCAGGCAGTGTCGACAGCGCGGCGATCTCTTGTTTGAGTTCCAAGCGCAATTGGCGGGCGTAATTGGCCATCACTTCGTAACGGTTGGCAATCACAGCCTCGAGGGTTTTTTCGTCCGCTACGGGTTGGATGTCGCCAAAAGCGAGCTTAGGAGGCGTCTTTTTAACGCTAGCCAATCCAAGGGCTTGCAAGATGCGGATGTAAGCCCAGCCCAAATCGAATTCGTAAGGCTTGACCGACAACTTGGCGGATGTTGGATAGGTGTGGTGGTTGTTATGCAACTCTTCCCCACCGATGATGATGCCCCAAGGCACAAGATTGGTACTAGCGTCTGGCGCTTCAAAGTTGCGATAACCCCAGAAATGCCCAGCGCCATTGATGATGCCGGCGGCTGTCACAGGAATCCACATCATTTGTACCGCCCACAGAGTCAATCCAAGCACACCAAATAATGCCACATCGAGGATCAACATAATCGCCACGCCCTGCCATGAAAAACGGCTATAAATATTTCTTTCAATCCAGTCATCTGGCGTGCCGTGTCCGTAACGCTCGAGAGTTTCTTTGTTTTTAGATTCCTTGCGATACAACTCAGCGCCGGAGAGTAAAACTGTTTTGATGCCGTGAACATGGGGGCTATGGGGATCTTCAGCTTGTTCGCACTTTGCATGGTGTTTGCGGTGAATAGCGGTCCACTCTTTGGTCACTTGGCCAGTGGTGAGCCACAACCACAAACGGAAAAAATGCGCTGGCAGTGGGTGCAGATCTAGCGCGCGGTGGGCGCTATAGCGGTGCAAGTAAATCGTGACACTCGCAATGGTAATGTGGGTTAGCACTAACGTCGCCAATAGAATTTGCCAAGCCGACAAGTCCAGCATGCCATGTATGAGCCAATTCAGGGTGGCATCAGCCCAAGGCGAGTCTAAAAATAACATGCGGTGCTTTCAATTCCGAAGATGACCCATTCTACTTGGCGGTCCAAGCTGCAGCAAAGAAGCCGTCACTCGCGTGTAGATGCGGCCATAAGCGCAAATACATGCCGTCTGCCGAACATAAAGACGCAGCGTCTTGAACTTTCAAGGCTTGCAGGGTTTCCGATACAGAGAGCGGGACAAACTCAGGGTGCGCCGCGCTAAACGCTTGGGCAATCGCCTCGTTTTCTTCTGGCAACAGACTGCAAGTGGCGTACACCAAGCGCGCGCCAGACTTCAACAAACGCGCAGCACTGGCCAAGATAGCCGTTTGTTTGACGGTCAACTCCGCCACCGATTGCGGCGACTGGCGCCATTTCAAGTCGGGGTTGCGGCGCAGAGTCCCCAAGCCAGAACATGGCGCGTCGACCAACACGCGGTCCATCTTGCCTCTCAAACGTTTGATGCGGTCGTCTCGCTCATGGGAAATGGCAGCGGGATGCACATTCGATAACTTGCTGCGAGCGAGTCGCGGTTTCAAAGCCTCCAAGCGATGGCCCGAGGTGTCAAACGCATACAAGCGCCCAGTGCCGCGCATGGACGCACCAATCGCCAAAGTTTTGCCGCCAGCGCCTGCACAAAAGTCACACACCATTTCGCCTCGCTTGGCGTCTAGCAACAAGGCCAGCAATTGCGAGCCTTCGTCTTGCACTTCTACAGCACCACGCGCAAACAGATCGAGCTGGGACAAAGCGGGCTTTCCCTGAATACGCAGGCCCCAAGGGGAAAACGGCGTGGGCGTGGCTTGGATGCCTGCGGTCTTCAATTCTTTTTGCACGTCTTCACGCTTGTCGGTGAAGGTATTGACGCGCAAATCTAAAGGCGCCGAAGAATTGAGTTGCGACACCAAAGGCCAAAACCCGTCGCCGACTTGCGCTTTTAAAGGTTCGACCAACCACTCGGGCAGATTGTGCCGATGGCGCTCCAACAAATCTGAAGTTTGTACTTTGGTACAGGCTTCTAACCAAGCTGCTTCTTGCTTATTGAGTGCGCCAAACAAAAAATCGAGCGGATTGTTACTGGGTCTTGCGTGGCGATTTTGTGCGGCTTGCTTGGCGGCAGCGTATTTGGCAGCTGAAGGTTTTACAGACGAAGCATCATTCGTGTGAGACTCAGAAGCTGGCCTGTTCGCAGTATTTTGCAAATGGTCAGCAAAACCCAAAATCGCTAAGCGCCTTTCTTTAGGGCCTGAGCCAGATGGCGCCAAATGGTCGTATCGCAGTTTGTTGCGCAAGACGTTGTAGGTGGTCTCCGCCAAGGCCGCACGCTCGCGCGGGCCAAAGGCATAGGTTTTACGGTAGTCTCTAAAAAACTTGGACACCACCGCATCAGCGGGGTGGTCAAACTTCAGGGTCAGGCGGACAAGCTCAGTACAAGCTTCTAACAGGGCGTTGGGATGCATGCTTGCATTGTCCCACCCCAAGCTTTAAGCAAAAACGCCCGCCGTGTCTTGCATCTGCGCAGACACCTCACCCAAATGGTGGAGGCTGTCGCCAAAAGTCATCTCAAGCTGCGTCAGCTTCTTGAAATAGTGGCTGACGATGTACTCGTCCGTCACGCCAATCCCCCCATGCAACTGCACTGCTTCTTGCCCGACATGGCGCATGGAACGACCGATTTGGTATTTGGCGCGGCTCATGGCGCGGCTGCGTTCGGAGGGACTGTCGTTGAGTCTCAACGTGGCGTAGTAACTCATCGAGCGACCCAACTCGAGTTGCATCTTCATGTCCGACACGCGGTGGCGCAGGGCTTGGAAAGTGGCAATCGCGACACCAAACTGTTTGCGCGTATTCATGTACTCAACGGTGATGGCCAAGGTTTTGTCCATCACGCCGACAGCTTCGGCGCACAGGGCAGCAATACCGATGTCCACGGCATGCGCCACTGCCTCTTGTCCCTTGAGGGTTACCAACGCTGCAGGGGCGTTGTTCAGAACCAACTCCGCCGCACGGCTGCCATCTTGGGTGACATAACCACGTGTCGTCACGCCGCTTGCGCCTTTAGCCACTAGGAACAAGGCAATAGAACCATTAGCCACAGCAGGTACCAACCAAGCGTCTGCATGGTCACCAGCAGCCACCACGCTCTTGGCACCGGTAATCGTCCAAACATCGCCTGCGGCTTTGGCTTGTGTCTCACAGAACTTGGGGTTGTAACGCGCTTTGCGTTCTTGGTGCGCCAGCACCACCAAGGCCTCGCCACCTGCAACCTTGGCACACCATTCGGTTTGCAAAGCAGATGGCGCATAGTGCGACAGCACCGCGCCAGCAATCAAGGTATGCGCCAAGGGCTCGAGCACGATGCCGCGTCCCAACTCTTCCATCACCACCATGCCTTCGACGGGGCCCATGCCCAATCCGCCTAGGTCTTCAGGAATGTACAAACCACCCAAGCCGAGTTCGGCCAGTTCGTTAAAAGCGGCGCGGGAGAAACCACCCTCGGCCACGATCTGTTTACGGCGCTCAAAGTCGTAGCCTTTGTCAACCCATTTGCGAACTGCGTCGCGCAGTTGTTCTTGTTCGTCAGAAAAATTGAAGTCCATGATTTATCCCAGTACGGTTTGCGCAACGATATTGCGTTGCACTTCGTTAGAACCACCGTAAATCGTGGTTTTACGCATATTGAAGTAGGTAGACGCCAAAGGCGCGTTGTGTTGGGCGCCGCCCAGCCACAAACTGTTGAGCGCGACATCGCCTTGCCATCCGGCTTGCATGGCTTCTTCGATAAAAGGCAAGCTGGCGGGGCCTGCAGCCAGCATCATGAGTTCGCTATAGCGCTGTTGAATTTCGCTGCCGCGGATTTTGAGCAAGCCAGCAATGTCTAAAGTCTGTTTGCCCGATTTTTCGGCAGACAAGACGCGCAAGACCAGCATCTCCAAGGCGACCACGTCGACTTCGAGCTTGGCGATTTCATCGCGGAAACGCAGTGCTTCTGCGCCACCTGTTGCGGGGTCGTAGACACCCTCGGCTTTGGCGACACGCTTCAAGCGCTCCAACTCACGCTTGGCGCGGTTGACGTCGGCAATATTGGTGCGCTCGTGCGCCAGCAAATGTTTGGCGTAGGTCCAGCCTTTGTTCTCTTCGCCAATCAGGTTTTCAGCAGGCACTTTGACGTTGTCAAACCACACCTCATTGACCTCGCACTCACCGTCGAGCAGTTTGATCGGGCGGACTGTGACGCCGGGTGACTTCATATCAATCAGCAAAAAGGATATGCCTGTTTGCGGTTTGCCTTCATTGCTGGTGCGCACCAAGCAGAAAATCCACTCGCCATATTGGCCCAAAGTGGTCCACGTTTTTTGGCCATTCACCACATAGTGGTCGCCCACGCGTTCTGCGCGGGTTTTGACCGACGCGAGGTCTGACCCAGAACCAGGCTCGCTATAACCTTGGCTCCACCACACTTCGCCACTGGCGATACCGGGTAAAAAGCGCTGCTGCTGCTCAGGCGTACCAAAGGCCATGATCACAGGCGCCACCATCACAGGGCCAAAAGGCACGACACGCGGCGCGCCCGCCAAAGCGCATTCTTCTTCGAATAAATGCTTTTGCACGGCGGTCCAACCAGGCCCACCAAATTGCGTGGGCCAACCGTAGCCCAGCCAATTTTTCTTGCCCAAAATGCGCGCCCACTGCTGCATATCCTCACGCGTCAATCGCAGGGCGTTATGCACCTTGTACGAGAGTTCTTTAGGCAAATTCGCGTGCACCCAAGCACGCACTTCTTGGCGAAACGCCTCTTCTTCGGGGGTAAAGGCCAAATCCATGTGGGGAATTCCTTATGAGCTTTGTTGGGTAGTTGTTTGACTTGTTGTTTTGGTTCGCTGCTGTAACCAGCTTTTCTTCACTGAGCCGGCGCATTATCCAAGCAATTGGACGTTTTTAGCACGACCGTGCTCTTTTTCCCGCCCCAAGACCTGCAAACGCGGGCAAACCCCGATCGATAATCCAACCCGCATGAAAAACATCGTGATCCTCATCTCTGGCGAAGGCTCCAACATGGAAGCCATCATCCGCGCTGCCAAAGTCCAAAATTGGGAAAAAAACTTGCAAGCGAGAGTCGCAGCCGTCATAAGCAACAGACCATCTGCCAAGGGTTTAGGCCTCGCCCAACATCACGGCGTAACAAGCCAAGTGGTCGATCACACCACTTTCGCCATTGACACCAATCCAAGAGAAGCCTTTGACACGGCACTAATAAAAGAAATAGACCAATACGCCCCAGCCTTGGTTGTACTGGCTGGCTTCATGCGCATCTTGACACCGATGTTCGTGGCCCATTACCAAGGGCGATTGATCAATATCCACCCCTCCCTACTACCCGCATTTCCAGGCCTACGCACCCACCAACGTGCGATAGAAGCCGGCTGTCAATTTGCCGGAGCGACAGTTCATCTGGTAAGCGCCGAGTTAGACCACGGACCCATATTGGCGCAAGCGGTAGTGCCAGTAATGGAAGACGACACGCCAGAAAGTTTGGCCGCAAGAGTGCTCACGCAAGAGCATTTGATATACCCAGCCACTATTGCAAAACTTTTAGGCAATTAAAAAGCCAGAGAACCTAAACCCCGTAGGCGAGGCAGCTGGCTGCGGCTGACGATTTATCGGTGCCCCATGAGGAAGCCGCAGTCAGCTGCCTCGCCGGAGCGAATCCAAAAGCCAAGAAACAAATAAGTATCAAGCTACCAAACGAGAACTCTTAGGCACATGCGCCAACAAAAACTCCATCTGGTCCGCCAAAATCCGCCGATTACGCAAAATAAAGTCTTCCCACAAACTAGGCACATAAGGGGTATAGAGCAAAGGCATCTTGGCCTGCTCCGGCGTACGGTTGCCTTTGCGGTGGTTACATGACTTACAAGCCGTCACCACATTCATCCAATGGTCCTTACCGTTTTGACCAAACGGTGTGATGTGCTCGCGCGTCAACTCAGTCTCATGGAAATGGTTGCCGCAATAGGCGCAAATATTGCGATCCCGGATAAATAACTTGGTGTTGGTCAAGCCCGAACGCAGATCAAAGGGATTGATTTTGGGCACGCCCTTGGTGCCGATGATGCTGTTGACCGTGATGATCGACTGCTGGCCTGTGATGGCGTTGGTACCGCCATGGAAAACTGCTACCTCGCCGCCAGATTCCCAGCGCACATCGCCGGCTGCGTAGTGGATCACCGCTTGTTCAAGCGAAATCCAGGACTGTGGGAGTCCTTGCGCTGACAGTTTCAAGACCTTCAAAACACACCTCCATCCAAAACTTAATGAACCGATTAGGGAATGCACGTCTATCAACGACAATATAACCTTAATGAGTGACACTTTTATAAAAGTCACAAACTAAATTAAACATGCAAATTTTCAGAGGCTTTCACCATCTCGCACAAGCCAAAGTATGTGCCTTAACGATTGGCAACTTTGATGGGGTGCATCGCGGGCATCAAGCAATGCTTGCCTTGCTTCAAAACGAAGCGCGCCACCGAGGTGTTGCCAGTTGCGTGATGACGTTTGAGCCTCATCCGCGCGATTACTTCGCCAGCTTATACAAACAACCCGATCTGGCCCCTGCCCGCATTGCTACGTTGCGCGACAAACTCAACGAGCTAGCAGCATGTGGCGTTCAACAGTGCATTGTTTTGCCGTTCAACGAAAAATTTGCAGCGCAGTCGCCAGATGACTTCATAAACAACGTTTTAGTCCAAGGCCTAGGCGTCAAATATGTTCTCGTCGGAGACGACTTTCGCTTTGGCGCCAAACGCCTCGGTGACTACGCCATGCTCGATGCAGCTGGCGCGCAATTAGGCTTTGATGTAGCCCGTATGAATAGTTATGAAGTGCGTGGCTTGCGCGTCTCTAGCTCGGCCGTGCGTGAAGCTTTAGCGAGGGGCGCCATGGAAGAAGTAGCCCAACTTCTGGGGCGTCCTTACGCCATCTCCGGCCACGTAGTGCACGGTCGCAAATTGGGGCGTGAATTGCAATGCCCCACCCTGAATCTGCGCTTTGCGCATTGGAAGCCAGCGGCGAGCGGTATTTTTGTGGTGCGTGTGCATGGATTGCATGAAACACCGTTGCAAGGCGTTGCCAATTTAGGTATTCGTCCTTCGCTAGACTCCGCCGATGTCAACGGCGGGCGCGTCTTGCTGGAAACCCATTGCCTAGATGTTGAACTGTTGCATAAATTGCACGACGAGTTGGCCTACGACGGTATGGACGCCTTGAAACAAGGCATACACAAAGACTGCGAAGACGCACGTACCTGGTTCGCAGCAAACACCTAAGACCATGACCGAAAAAAACAATTACCGCGCCACCCTCAATATGCCCGACACGCCATTTCCGATGCGTGGCGATTTACCCAAACGTGAACCCGCTTGGGCCCAAAGTTGGACTGAAAACGGCTTGTACAAAAAGCTTAGGGTGGCTAGACACGGCCAACCCTTATTTGTCTTGCATGATGGTCCGCCTTATGCGAACGGCAAACTGCACATTGGCCATGCGCTCAATAAAGTATTGAAAGACATGATTGTCAAATCCCGCCAATTGGCTGGCTTTGACGCGCAATACATCCCCGGTTGGGACTGCCATGGTTTGCCAATCGAAAACGCCATCGAAAAACTCCATGGCCGCAAACTCAGCCGAGACGACATGCAGGCCAAAAGCCGCGCGTTCGCCACCGAGCAAATCGACCAACAGCGCGAAGACTTCAAACGCCTAGGCGTTTTAGGCGACTGGGAGCGCCCTTACCGCACCATGGATTACGGTAACGAAGCCGGTGAAATTCGGGCCTTCAAACGGGTGATCGAGCGTGGCTTTGTGTACCGTGGTTTAAAGCCTGTCTACTGGTGCTTTGATTGCAGTTCGTCCTTGGCCGAATTCGAAATTGAATACGCAGACAAAAAGAGCGACACCTTAGACGTTGCCTTTCTATGCGCCCAACCTGAAAAACTAGCCGCCGCTTTTGGCTTACCGAAGCTAAGCAAAGAAGCCTTTGCAGTCATCTGGACCACCACTGCGTGGACCATCCCAGCGAATCAAGCACTCAACCTCAACCCTGAACTGACATACGCATTGGTAGACACCGAACGCGGCTTGTATATGTGTGCTGAGAGTTTGGTGGAGAAATGCTTAGAACGCTGGCAGCTCAGCGGCAAAGTTATCGCCACAACGCTTGGCAAGCAACTCGATCTGATCGAATTCCACCACCCACTCGCACACGTCGATGCAGGCTTTGCGCGCACAGCGCCTGTTTATTTGGCCGACTACGCGACTGC
>RFTR01000085.1 GCA_009923345.1 Betaproteobacteria bacterium | reverse complement strand
ATGGATAACTTTGAAATTTCAACAAATCTGTGGATAACTAGACCGTTATTCATAAACTATCCCCAGACTTATACAAATTGTTTTTTATCCTTTGAGTGTTTGTTCTAAAACATGCAATTGCTGGTTTAAATCGGCAAGCTGCTGACGCTCTGCACCTATCTTGCGAACCGCATGCAAAACTGTGGTGTGGTCGCGCCCGCCAAATAGTTCACCAATCTCAGGCAAACTCTTTTGGGTAAGCTCCTTGGCCAAATACATAGCAATTTGACGAGGCCTGGCAATTGATGCGGGCCTTTTTTTCGAATACATGTCCGCGACTTTGATCTTGTAATAGTCAGCTACGGTTTTTTGGATGTTTTCTACAGAAATCTGGCGATTTTGAATCGATAACAAGTCCCGCAGCGCATCGCGAGCCAGCTGAATCGAGATTTCTTTTTGGTTAAAACGCGAATAAGCCAAGATTTTTCGCAAAGCACCTTCAAGCTCGCGTACGTTCGAGCGCACGTTTTTAGCTACAAAAAAGGCCACTTCTTCAGGCATATCTGCGTTTTCATGGCGCGCTTTACTAATCAAAATAGCCACGCGCATTTCCAGCTCGGGTGACTCGATCGCCACAGTGAGCCCCGCGTCGAACCGTGAAACCAAGCGTTCATGGATGTCGGTGAGTCCTTTGGGATAAGTGTCACTGGTCATCACAATGTGAGATTTTTTAGCTAAAAGCGCTTCAAATGCATTGAAAAACTCTTCCTGCGTACGTTCTTTGTTAGCAAAAAACTGAACATCATCGATTAATAGAAGGTCTAGCGAGTGATATCGCGCCTTGAACTCGTCAAAAGTCTTGCGTTGATAGGCCTTAACCACATCTGAGACAAACTGCTCTGCATGGATGTAGAGAACTTTGGCGTCGGGCCGCTCTTGGAGCAGCTTGTTACCCACAGCATGGACCAAATGGGTTTTGCCTAAACCCACCCCCCCGTAAATGAATAAAGGGTTATAAAGTTGCCCCGGCATGGTCGCCACATGCATCGCGGCGGCACGCGCCATCCGGTTAGCCGTACCTTCGACCAGGCTGTCGAACGTCAAAGCTGTATTGAGCCGATTGCGCGGACCGGTTGGGGTATTTTCTTCAATCCCAACAAAAGCTTCTGGCAAGGACTCAACTTCGTGTGTATAACTAACAACTTGAGGCCTAGCTTGCTCTTCTTTGGGAGTAATTGCTAACTCTAACTGAATAGATTGGCCAAAAAACTGTTGTAAGAGCGCTGCAATCCGCGACGCATACTGGGCGCGAACCCAGTCCAGTTTGAAGCGATTTCCCACCAAAACAACGACCTTAGAAAGGTCTGAAGAGACCGTCGCGCGCAGAGGCTTGATCCAGGTATTGAACTGCTGCTCGGGCAATTCCTGCGCCAATTGGTCCACGCAAGATTGCCACAAACCATCGCCCGAAGCTGGTGTAGCGCCATCTGAAGGCAACGAAGAAATACCGTGGACCATGTGTTTTTGTTCTGTGGATAGATGGCCCAAAAATGGGCGCAGTAAGGTACTTTATCAAAAAATTATCCACAGGCAAAAAAGTAGCAAATCAGGTTAACCCTAAAGCCAACTTAGCAGCATATTTAAAAACGCGCTCAAAGAATGAAAACAACAGAAGAGTAAGGCAGTGTCACTGCCTTACGGCCGCAAACGATGACACCCCCCATAAAAAGCAACATTTATTGCCGACCAAGCGAAAATTTGCGATAATTTATGGTTTCCCTGATTCACAGGGGCCTGTATTTGGAATTACCATGAAACGCACTTACCAACCCTCTAAAACCCGCCGCGCTCGTACGCACGGCTTTTTGGTTCGCATGAAAACCCGTGGCGGTCGTGCTGTAATCAACGCGCGCCGTGCCAAAGGTCGCAAACGTCTCGCTGTCTAAGTAGCCAGCGATACTTTTTGGGGCCTCGGGGCTTTGCGTGGGTTGAGCGGTGGAACATTTAAAACAATGGTCCCAGTTTCAAGCGGTGATGTCTTGTGGCGTGGTTTGTAAAACCCCCCATTTTGTTTTGCACCGCTGGAATCCCGCAACAGCATCTGAAGCGGCCCCTTTTGTTGAGGGCCGTTTGCTTTTGGGGGCCGTAACACCCAAGCGCTGGGCCAAACGTGCGGTCACTCGCAACCTGATCAAACGACAAATCTACGAGGTGTCTGCGTTGTATGCACATAAATTAACCCCGACACCACATATTGTGCGTCTGCGAGCAGAGTTCGATAAAGGATATTTTGTAAGCGCATCCTCGTTGGCACTCAAAAAAGTGGTGCGGTGCGAATTGACACAACTTTTTGATTTGATGCCCAAACCATGATGCGCTTGCTTTTAATTAGGTTGGTTCAAGCCTATAGATTGCTCTTGAGCCCTTGGCTTGGATCCGCCTGTCGTTTTGAGCCGACATGCTCTATTTACGCCCTGCAAGCATTAGAGATACATGGCGCCGGCCCTGGAAGCTACCTCACCTTGCGACGCTTGACGCGTTGCCACCCTTGGTGTGCTGGCGGACACGATCCTGTTCCTTCACTTAGCCTTTTTGCCAATTTACCGCCATCCACATTTGGAAAGAAAAACACATGAACGATATTCGCCGCACCATTTTGTGGGTGATTTTTGGCTTTTCCATGGTGTTACTGTGGGACCAGTGGCAAATCTTCAATGGGCAAAAAGCAACATTTTTCCCGGCCCCAACTCCATTAGCGGTGCAACCGAGCGCCCAAGGCGCAGGCGCGTCACCAACTGAAACAACATCTTCTAATGGCGCAAACAATAGCGCAGTTAATAGTGCGAATACCGCCACTACAGCCGGCGTGCCTCAACCCGTTAGTGCAGCAACCCCCAACCCAGCAAATACGATTTCTGCGACAGGCAATATTCCTGTGCAAGACAACACGGCGCAAAAAAGAGAAGTTGTTCAAATCACAACCGATGTTCTGAAAGTGGACTTCGACACCGAAGGCGGCAACGTGGTGCGGGTTGAGTTTTTGAAACATGTGGATGTCAACCGCCCTGGCCAAAACGTGGTGTTGCTTGACAACAGCTTAGAGCGCATTTACATGGCACAAACTGGATTGATTTCAAGCGTGCCAGGCGTTAACTTCCCAACGCATAAAACCATGATGACCGCGCGCCCTGGAGCGCGCGTGATGAAGGGCAATGACAAAACCCTGTCCGTCGTTTTTGAGTCAGCCCCGCAAAACGGCGTGCAGTTGATCAAAACCTACACATTCAAGGCGGACGATTACGCCATTGATGTCAAACACGACGTCATCAATACATCTAACCAAGACGTTGCGCCACAGTTGTACTACCAACTTGTACGCGATGGCAACAAGCCTGCCGGTGAGTCTTCTTTCTATGCAACTTTTACGGGCCCTGCAATTTACACAGAAGCAAAAAAATACCAAAAAGTAGAATTTGAAGACATTAAGAAAAAGAAGGTAGACATAGAAACACAATCAAGCACGGGCTATGTAGCCATGGTGCAGCATTACTTTGCTAGTGCATGGGTCTTGCCCGATGGCTTGTTGCGCAATATCTCCATGGATGCCGTAGACATTGGCGCACGCATGCCAGACTGCTGCTACCGCGCAACGTTAATAGCGCCTCTTGAAGCGATTGCTCCGGGCAAAACAAAAAGTGTGTCGGCCAAACTGTTTGCGGGTCCCCAAGAAGAACATGAACTTGAAGCTATCTATCCGGGCCTGGAGTTGGTGAAAGACTACGGATGGCTCACCATTCTTGCTAAGCCGCTTTATTGGCTCCTGAACAAGCTCAACAATATTCTCAATAACTGGGGATGGTCGATTGTTGCTTTAGTGGTGCTTATCAAAGCAGGCTTTTATTGGTTAAACGCGCATGCCTACAAGAGTATGGCAAAGATGAAAGCCATCAATCCAAAAATCATGGACATGCGCGAGCGCTTGAAAGACAACCCGCAGCAGATGCAAGTGGAGATGATGAAAATATACCGCGAAGAGAAAGTCAACCCCTTAGGTGGTTGCTTGCCCATTGCGATACAAATCCCCGTATTTATCGCTTTGTATTGGGTTCTTTTGTCCACGGTTGAAATGCGCAACGCACCATGGGTGCTTTGGATTCATGATTTGGCGGCACCCGATACCTCCCTGGGTGTTTGGTTTGGCGTGCCTGTTGGCATCTTGCCAATCATCATGACGCTGACCACCGTATTGCAAACGGCCTTGAATCCAGCGCCACCAGACCCAATGCAAGCCAAGTTGATGTGGATCATGCCGTTGGCTTTCAGCGTGATGTTCTTTTTCTTCCCATCCGGCTTGGTGTTGTACTGGATCACGAATAACGTGTTGTCAATAGCTCAACAGTGGGTTATCAATACTCGTATGGGCGTGCCACCGCAATTTAATTTGCCGAAGTTTTAACCACGAGTTGCCTTGCTTGCCCACCACAACGACGCCATCATCGCAGTCGCGACTGCGTCAGGACGTGGCGCGGTGGGCATTGTTCGCGTCAGCGGCAAGCAATTAGCGCCGTTTTCGCGGGCATTGTGTGGCCGGGCATTGCAACCCCGCGTTGCAACTTACGTGCCTCTAAACGATAGACACGCAACGCCTATTGACCAAGTCTTGGCCCTGTATTTCCAAGGCCCTAATAGTTATACCGGCGAAGATGTTTTAGAGCTGCAGGCGCACGGCGGGCCAGTAGTGTTGCAAATGATTGTGGCGCGGTGTTTTGAGGTCGCGACAGCCCAAACGGTCATAGACACCGTCACCACAATTCATAGTGACAAACAAACACTTACTAACCTACGCTTAGCAAAACCTGGTGAGTTCACCGAGCGTGCATTTCTAAATCACAAACTCGATTTAGCGCAAGCGGAAGCCGTGGCGGATTTGATCGAAGCAAGTACAGAGGCCGCGGCGCGTGGCGCAAGCCGTTCGTTAGCAGGGGCTTTCTCTCAAGAAATCGAGCAACTTCGCAGCGCCCTAATCCACCTGCGAACTTTGGTGGAGGCTACGCTTGACTTTCCTGAAGAAGAAATTGACTTCTTGCAACAGGCAGATGCTAGGGGACTACTTTCTCGTTTGCAAGAAAACCTAGCACGGGTGATGCAAAAAACACAGCAAGGCGCTTTGTTGCGCGAAGGCGTGCGCGTAGTGATTGCGGGGCAACCTAATGCAGGAAAGAGCTCATTGCTTAATGCGCTTGCAGGCGCCGAGTTGGCCATCGTGACACCGATAGCGGGTACAACGCGAGACGCGGTGCAACAAACCATACAGATGGATGGCGTGCCGGTTCATGTTGTAGACACAGCAGGCTTGCGCGAAAAACAAGAAGCAGACGAAGTAGAGCGCATAGGCATTGACCGCGCTTGGCGTCATATTGAAGGTGCTGATGCGGTGCTGTTTGTGCACGATGTCTTGCGCAAAGAGGAACCGGCATACCAAGCGGCAGATGCAGAAATTGCTAAAACGCTAGAAAGAAGTATCCCCAAGCAAATACCGGTGGTGCACATTTGGAACAAAGCAGATGCTTTAAGTGAAGTGGCCACTAAAGGCAAACAAGAACGTACGCAAGACACGGCGTTGCAAGACGAAGATGTTCAAGACATACACATTTCCGCAAAAACCGGTTTCGGTTTAGAGGCTTTGCGCCAAGAACTGCTGCGCATCGCAGGTTGGCAGGGAGGTGCAAGCGAAGGCCTTTACATGGCGCGCGCAAGGCACGTGCAAGCCCTGGATGAGGTGCATACGCACTTTGCTATCGCTGAAGCCCACCTCACGCAAAAAGCCCCAGCGCTCGATGTATTGGCGGAAGAACTTCGCTTAGCGCAAAACGCACTCAACGCCATCACAGGTGAGTTTTCTTCGGACGACTTATTAGGCGTGATTTTTTCGAGTTTCTGTATCGGTAAATAAAGATTTCACCATCTTGGAAATAACCATCACCATAAAAGCTTTGGTGCATCACCCGTGCCACCTAAAATGCCAAGATGACTTCAAAACAATCTGCCGCCACCAAAGTCCTTGCGCCCAACGACGCACGCATTTTGCAATTGGCGCATGAGACCCTGGACATTGAAGCCGAAGCGCTTTTGCAAATCAAGCAACGACTAAGCCCGACCTTTGTTAAAGCGGTCCATATGCTGCTGAAAACGACGGGCCATGTGGTGGTGATGGGCATGGGCAAAAGCGGGCACATTGGTCGCAAGATCGCAGCCACGCTGGCGTCAACGGGTACGCCGGCGATGTTTGTCCATCCCGGCGAAGCCAGCCATGGCGATTTAGGCATGGTGCGCGATATAGATGTGGTGTTGGCCATCTCCAACAGCGGCGAGAGCGATGAGTTGGCTGCTATTCTCCCGGTACTCAAACGCCAAGGCGTTCCTTTGATTGCGATGACTGGCGGTTTGCAGTCAACGCTGGCAAACCATGCGGACTTGGTATTGGACTGCGGCGTCGACAAAGAAGCCTGCCCGCTCAATTTAGCACCAACTGCCAGCACAACCGCGCAAATTGCATTGGGTGACGCATTAGCGGTTGCTTTGTTGGATACACGCGGATTTAAACCCGAAGACTTTGCGCGATCACACCCTGGCGGCATGTTGGGGCGGCGTCTACTAACCTTTGTTTCTGACTTAATGCGAACCGGTGACGATGTACCAAGCGTTTCTCCAGACACGCTTTTGAGCGAGTTGATGCGCGAAATGAGCGCAAAAGGCTTGGGTGCATCTGCTGTGGTGGATGCCAACAAAAAAGTAGTGGGCGTTTTTACCGATGGCGACTTGCGACGTTTAGTTGAAAAAGGTGCAGATTTACGCGCACTTACTGCCGCGCAAGTAATGCACCCCAATCCCCGCACGCTCAAGCACACCGCATTAGCGGTAGAAGCCGCAGAGCTGATGGAAGAGCACCGCATCACCAGCGTGCTGGTGGTGGATGAGCACGAGACACTTTGTGGCGCCATCAACAGCAACGACCTGATGCGTGCGAAAGTTATTTGATGACGACAAACACTTTTCCGGCTGATGTTTTAGAGCGTGCAAAAAATATACGCTTAGCAATTTTTGATGTCGATGGTGTTTTAACCGATGGTGGTTTGTTGTTCACCGAGCAAGGTGAAACGATCAAGCGCTTTTCAACATTAGACGGGCACGGCCTCAAAGCCTTGCAGAACGCGGGTATCACGCCAGCGGTGATCACAGGTCGGGATAGTGCGGCTTTGCGCAAGCGTCTGTCTGATTTGGGCATTCAACATGCCGTATTTGGAACCATAGACAAAGCCCCCGCTGCGCAAACCCTGCTCACGCAACTAGGGCTTGATTGGTCGCAAGCGACGCACATGGGCGACGACTGGCCCGATCTTGCAGTGATGACGCGTGTAGCACTTGCATTTGCACCAGCCAACGCACACCATGAAGTTAAAGCTCGCGCGCATTATGTGACAGACAGGCAGGGTGGACATGGTGCGGTGCGCGAAGTATGTGACCTCTTGTTGACGGCGACGGGACACTATGACCGCATACTGAAAGACGCGTTGCAATGAGCATAGGCGCGATGCGTGCATGGTGGATGGGCGTGCGACGTGCGTGGGATCGCATGGCGGTTTACCTGCCCCTGTTTTTAATGACCATCATGGCGATGGGCACCTACTGGTTAGTGCGTAATACACCTGTGATTGCGCCGCCTGAGGAGGCCGCACCCAAACGCCACGTCCCCGACTATTTCATGAAAGACTTTTCTGTAAAAGTGTTTAACGCCGAAGGTAAATTGAAAAGTGAAATGTTTGGAGTGGAAGGCCGGCACTATCCAGACACCGACACAGTGGAAGTAGATCAACCTCGGATTCGTTCACTGAGCCCGCGGGGGCAAATCACGGTAGCTGTTGCGCAAAGGGGGCTGATCAATGCTGACGGGTCAGAAGCTCAGTTATTTGAAAAAGCACAAATTGTGCGAGAGCGCTATGTCAACTCCAAGGGCACTGTTTTTCCTCGCAGTGAAATTCGCAGCGAGTTTTTGCATTTGTTTGCAAATACAGAAACCATCAAGACCCATTTGCCAGTGGAGTTGACACGTGATAACGGCGATCGCTTCACCGCAGATTGGATGGACTACGACAACTTGGCCCAGGTCATGCATTTGCAAGGCAGAGTCAAAGGCGTGATCATGCCGCGGCCCACAACAAAAAAGGCTCCTTGAGGAGCCTTTTGACTTTTGCGCATAAGCGCAATGGTTGCTTAGTAGCTATTGCCACCGCCGCCAAAGCCGCCGCGACCGCCGCCGCCGCCGCCTTCACGACCGCCGCCGCCACCACCACTGCGGCCACCGCCACCGTAGGGGCTACGGAAACCGCCGCCGCCGCCGCCGCCGCC